>NZ_JBLVOM010000255.1:0-13881 GCF_053543775.1 Acinetobacter endophylla
CTCGTTCTGTAATATTTGATATAGCAGTGTCACATTCTCGTTCTGGAATATTTTCAACGCTTGAATTTGGCTTTTGAGCAAACTCATCAAGTCTTGATACTGCATCTCCGTTTTTGTCTGGTATAGCATTAACTCGATGTCTATGGTCTGCTTCTCGGCTAAAGTCTGCTGAAACTGTTGTTCTAGACACATACGATATTTCAGTTGCTTGTCCAATATCCGCTTGATTTTGAGGAACTTTGGTGCGGTAATATTTTTGGTTGTATTCAGCACGTTTTCTTCGAACTGTTTCCATTCGCTCAAGAAGTTCTGAAAGTCCTGCTGAACATTCTGTAGATTGTTCTTGAGATCTTGGCAATACTGATCGTAATCCTGTTTGTCTTGTTCGAGCTTCTCTGTAAGCAGAGAATGAAAATCCTGCATGATAAAACTCCCCTTCTAAGCGATCTCTTGTTTTTTGATATTTGAGTGAAATACTTTTATTGGCTACTTGACCAATTTCGCCTATTTCCTTGAGTGATTGCACAAGCTGATTACGGTTATTAATGCTGCCAAACATAATGCGTTGCTCAATATAAGCATCGATCATTTCAACTCGTGTCTTTCTAGCTTGCCCTTGTAATCCAGCTTTCACTGCTGAAGCATTTTGTAAAACATGGTGGTTTTTAGGCTTTGTTGTTTTCATCCGAGCAGGATCGTCAGGCCGAATCCATCCGTATTTATGATTTAAGAAATCACGAAGCGGATCGAAATAATGTCGATGACCAGGTGGAGCGACATTTAATGACTTGCCTGTCGTGAGCTCGACTCTGGGAATCAAAATGTGTAAATGTCTAGACCCATCATCATCTGCGTGCATCACAGCAGTCATATGATATTGCTCTGATCTAAAACCTGAGAACGCATGCTCTTCGAAGAGGTCTAACACTTCATTTAAATGTTCGTCAGAAACATCATCTTCTGGAGACCAATTAATTACAACGGACGTATAGCAATATTTAAAATTAAGGCTAGAAGCAATTGCTGCAAAGACAATTGGATCACCTCTTACTATTTCAACACCTGCTCTCTTATCCCCCAGATGATCCTGCTCACCAATTAGATAAGATGCAGCTAATTGAGGATCACCGGTTCCATTGGATAGAAACTTAATGATCATAATTTAGCGCCCTTCTTTTTCAGCTAAAGCAATTGCGCGTGCTTTACGTCGCTTTGATTGCTCCTCAGTCACCCTATAGATAGGCAGCGATGGTAAATACTGATGCAGCTCTGTTTGGATATGCTCCAGAATGTCGATGCAATCAATAAATGAAAATTGTTGTATTTCTTCAGTGTGCTGTAAACATAAGAAGTTAAGTGAGCGCGCAATTTGATTCACATTATTGCCGATGTGACCAAGTGCTCTTAAAAGTTCGGGGTCTATTTGGGGAGCCGGACGTCCTGCTAAATTGTTATTGTTTCTTTGTTTTAACTTTTGGTTTGGGTGGATCAAGGGTTGTTCTAAGAAATAATACTCATGGCCATTCGTGACATTCATCCAACACTTATTCAGCTCATGCTTAAGCAAAGTATGAATCAATTTGGTAAAACCAATGCCCTGCAGTGCTAAATAAGACTCTACTTGTGCTGCTTGATCAGCATTAAATCGAAGCCTTTTCACAATTTCTCGTCGTACTTTTGTCATTTATTCACCTCAATTTGAGTTGTGTTGGATGGGGTCTTAGGGGGTCGCCCCTAACAAGCCCTGTAGCCCAAAATTTTATAGTTCGAAGAACTGGAAAATTGTGGCTACAGGTAGGCTTGCTTGCTTGACTCCTTCCAAATTTGAAAGGGCTCCCCCACATACTTTTGATGATAAACAAATGCGAGAAAACAGATCTTCAACCGTCCTGTTTCACTGAATTTTTATTAAAAATGCTTTGAGCTGACTCAGAAAATCGAAGAATACAAATCTATGAGATCGATAGGAATTGAGCTGAATAGACTAAGTAATAGCTTTTAGGCCTAAAATATGATGGCTAATTAGAGAATTTCCTCTGCTTTATCATTTATTTGTACAAAGCATGAAAAAATCGATATCAAGGATAAAATAGCTCTAATAAAAAGCTCCTCAAACCCAATAGAAAATAAATAAGATATTGATTTTATAATTTTTAATTTATGTCATGTAACATCGTATTTTCTGCCGTGTAACGCACAAAATTTTGCTGTGTAACGCAATTAAAAAAATCAAGAAAATGGATGAAACGGACAATTTTTTGCTGTGTAACGTACAGTTTTGAACTGCGTCACATTATTTTATAATTTAAAGTTTATCTTTCACTTTAATAGAAAATAAATCTTAATATTTTTCTTAGCATAAGATAAACATCAAGCAATCTTACTCAGCAATCAATCCATTCAGCTTAAATAGCCCAATGCACTTTTTTTAGATAAATATTAAAAAAATTAAATAAAACCAATGTAAATTATTGATTTTAAACATTATACAACTTTCTTGATGTAAAAAATTATTTTTGATTTTTTAAAGTAATTTAAAGAGAGTTTATCCACTACTCATACTCAAAATATTTTCGCAATAAAAATTGCATGATTAAGTAGGTAATGAGTTGGATCAAAAAATATGAATCCTACGAGACATTGTATGAATGCTGTTTTGAAATATACGATTGAAGTTGAAAGCGAAAACCCACCAACTATTTTGATCGGCCAAAACCTATTTGGCGGTAAAGTTACTGCACTAAAGATGGAAAATATACCTAAATTGGTCACCGTAGGGTGGTTATCTGAACGTTATGGATTATCAAGAACGACCATTATCAAAAAACTTGAATCACATCAACAGGGATCAGAAGGTAAATACTTATATGACTCTCAAGTAGCACTGGTGGTTCTATCTAATGTTTATAAAAGCAAACGTGGTGCTAAACGTGTCAACTAGACCCGTTTAGCATTTCACCAATTTCACTTACGGTCGGATTATAATAAATATTGATTAAAATTTTTGGGGATTTATGACCAGTAATTTTCATTAGAACCTCAACCGACACTTTTCTAAGATTCACCATTCTACTAATACCCTCATGTCTCGTATCATGAAAATGTAAGTCATGTATCTTTAATTTTTTAATACGATCTCCGAACATATTTTGCAAGCTGCTTTGCTGAATATCTAATAGTTTTTTAGAACCATTATTCGGAATAAGCATTAAAAGTTGCTTAGCATTCTCAGTTAATGGCACATCTCTAGAATCACCATTCTTTGTATCTGGTAAATGAATATAGTCCTTATGAATATTACAGCGCTCTATATCTAAGATTTCCCCTTGACGCATTGTTGTTTCAATAGCAAAAAGAAAAGCCCAAGCAATATATTGCTCCATCGTTAATGGAACCTGACCTATTTCATAATTATGAGCTTTTAAAATTTTTTCAATTTCATCTTCGCTAATACGTCTTCTCCTAGATTTTGGCTGTGCTGGCTTGCTCACCAAGAAGAATGGATTATTCTCAACTAAAAAAAGCTCTTTTTGTGCATATGTAAAAATTGCGGAAAACAATGATATATCTTTGAGCACTGTACCTGGACTAACTTGCGCTAACCGCTCATTCCTCCAACTAGTCAGAATCTGAGGTGTAATATTATGTATAGACATTTCGCCAATATTTGGAAAATTCTTAATGAAATGGTTGATTGAAATATTAATCGTTCTACTACTCTTTTTGTATTGTCCTACTTCCTCCCAGTATTTTTTCATGAGCGCTGAAAATGGGTAATGCGACTTTTCTTGTTTAATAGCACTCTTATCTTCTGTTTTAAACTCCAGTAGTTTAAGCATCGCCCATTGTTGACACTCCTTCTCAGTATCTCGTGTAGCACTTATTCTCTTACCGTTGAACATCAACTCAATTCGGTATGACTCCCCACGTCTTCTAGCTTTTGGTATCTTCATTTATGGCGTAAATCTGGCGTAATTTATTATTCATTTTAACTGAAAATATGAATTTTTTATACATAACACAAACTTAAAGCGTATCAAACCAATTGTATTTTCACTTTAAAATATTGATTTATAATATTTTTTAAAATAAACGTTTTTTAATATTTTTTTATACTAGCCCCTAACCATGGGGCTTTTTATTGTCTGAATATTTTAAAACGTATATAAAAATGGGCTGACGATAACGCCAACCCATGTCTTTCTTTATCGAATTAAATATTATTTTGTCTCAATGTCATAAACCCAATTTCGTGCCTGTTTGTCTGTGGTCGTTTCACAAACATAATAGTCGTGATCCCATGAATTAGGATGGAAGATTTCCTTTTTGGTATAAGTGACATTTTTGCCTTTTTCGACACAGATAAAACTGTCACCTTGGTCTTTGACTTGGGTTCCATTGAGGAAACCACCAATACAGAGGAATCGAGATTGTTTTGCCATTTGGTTAGATCAACTTTTACATCACTAAAATATGTGGTGATTAAACGATTTATTGAAAATACTGTAAAGCGTAACCAAGAAAAATTCTAACCTTATCAAGAAGCAAATTTATTCAGCATTTTTTCTATGTAATAATCGTAGTTACCCAATTGCTTTGACCAAAATGTATTTTTTTCAATTGATTCTAAAAATTGGATAGGATCAATTTTCACTTCATCTTTTTCAATATAAAATTGCTCATCAACAAGTTTTTGCATAAATTCAGATTCACAATTTGATGTAATGATGACTTCATCTAAAGATACTTTTAAATGATCACCAAAATATTCATGATCAAACTCTAGTGTAGTATCAATAATCCAAGTATGAAGTACGACTTCACTTATGTCATCAAAGAACTCTTTTAAAAAATATTTTTTAATATACTCAACTTTTTTATCCAACTGATAACTAGCTTTATTCAAGGTGAAGTTTTTATATTCATAAATTTCCTGAATACTACTTCTTATATATGTAGATTTCACTTCTGCCACAATGACATGATTTCCATGAATTGCTATTAAATCAATTTCACCAACATCTTTAAATTCAGGAACAAGTTGAGGAAATACTTCAAAACCTAAATGATGCATTTTTTCTGCTAGAGTTAACTCAATCTGATTAGTTTCTCCCTTCAATTCAAATCTATTTTTATGTAATTTACGAAAGTAGTTGGTCATAGTAGTATTTAAATTTTGATATGCTGTAAGCCATGGAAATTGAAAAATAAAGTCATCAATCTTATAAAATGGTTTTTGTTGGAATGTAGACACATCATCATTGTCGTACAAATCACAACTCCAAAAACTTAGAATCTCATCCATTTTTTTCTTTTTTATATTATTAGAAGCCCCCTGAACCCATGAAGACATTCTTTTTATCTTCTCTTCTCTTTTAGCGAAAGTAAAAGGCATCCTATTTTCGCCAATTACAAAACCATGCATAGTAAGCTGTGTTAATGCATCTAATTTATCTTCAGAATTAGGTAAAAAACGCATAAATTTTTCAATATGATCCTTTAAATAATGTGCTTGTGATAAAGTCATGGTAATCATTGTTTCAAAAGCATTGAGCTTTTGGTTATTGATACTGAATTCTGTAATCCCATAAACTTGGGCTAACTGCTCTTGAATACCAAAGGCTTTTGACAATGCAATTGCATTAGCTTCTAAATTATCACCTGTATTTATGATGCTATAAATTGCGTCAGATTTTAGTAATTTTTCAGCCCCTACACCTAACCAATAACTTATCAATAAAGCATTTTTCTCCGACCAATTATCCTTTTTCTCTTTTGTATTGGTATAAATCAATTCTGAGTTGTTGAGCTTGTAATTTACTTGCTTATCAAAACAGAATGACTCTAATACATTTCTTTTATAGTTAAGTATCTCAATTTTGATAGCTACAAGCTTTTTATAAAACTCATACTGATCTTGAAGAAGTACACTCATACCCTCACCAATCAAGAAAGGCATTAACTTATTTCTCAATGCCAATGCTAGCGATTGTTCTGTTAATTTTTTAGTATTTTTTCTAGAAGTTTTGACAATATGATCAAATGCTTTCCAAACCGTTTCTGCTGAGTTATTTTCAGTACTATCAAATTGATAAGGTAAATGTGCAAAATAATCTTGATTAGGAATTAAATACTGATAAGCGTATAAACTGCCAAAAGCCATAGCAGTAATTTGACCAACGTTGATTGTATTTTTTATCTCTTCATAAATTTCCAATCGATGCTTATATTGTGATTGTAAATGTTTTACAGTCTGAAAAAATATATGCAGTGCGTCGATTTGTATTTCTTGATCAATTTCTTTTAAAACATTCCAAGAATTATGATCTGATTGTAGGATTAACCCAGACTGACGTACCGCTAAAATAAAGCTTTGAACATCTAGTTTTAAATAATTTACACAGACATTTTTATCAACACCCCCAAATCGCAAATATTGGCTCAAAGCTAAAATGTAGTTTTCACTTTGAACTTCATCAACTGTAAGTAACTTAATAAAATTTGATTGCCAAAACATATCAAACTTATTTTTGAATAATCCTATCTTAGGTTGTGTACTTTTATATAAAAGTTCTTTAACAATTTTTTCTTTAGCTTTTTCCACACTAAGTTCTAAAGCTAAATGTTCAAATTTTTCTTCGTAATAATTTTTCATAAAAAAATAAGGGCTGATTAATCAGCCCTTATCTTATACCGCTTATTGCTTAATTAACAAAGAATTAAGTCAACTGAGCAGCAGCAATTTTCTTCGTATCAACGTCTTTAGCGGCGTTAGTATATTCGCTCATCTTGTCGAAGCTTAAGTATTGATAGATGTCAGCTGACATGCTGTCAATTTGAGCTGCGTACTGTTGGTATTCTTCTGGAGAAGGCAATTTACCCAATACAGCAGCAACAGAAGCAAGTTCAGCAGAAGCCAGGTAAACGTTAGCACCTTGACCTAAACGGTTCGGGAAGTTACGCGTAGAAGTCGATACACAAGTCGTGTTCGGAGCTACACGTGCTTGGTTACCCATACATAATGAACAACCTGGCATTTCAGTACGCGCGCCAGCTTTACCATAAATGTTATAGAAACCTTCTTCCATCAACTGATGCTCGTCCATACGCGTAGGTGGAGCAATCCACAAACGAGTTGACAACGCACCACCTGGAACTTTCTCAAGTAACTTACCAGTCGCACGGAAGTGACCGATGTTCGTCATACAAGAACCAACGAATACTTCGTCAATTTTCGCGCCTTGAACATCAGAAAGAAGTTTCGCATCATCTGGATCGTTCGGGCAGCAAAGAATAGGTTCTTTGATGTCTGCAAGATCGATTTCATACACTTTCGTGTATTCAGCGTCAGCATCCGCTTTGATCAGGCTTGGGTTAGCCAACCATTTTTCCATGTTCTCAACACGACGAGCCATAGTACGCGCATCGCCATAACCTTCAGAAATCATCCACTTCAACATGGTGATGTTTGAACGAAGGTATTCAGCAACTTTCTCTTCAGAAAGCGTGATAGAACAACCAGCAGCAGAACGTTCAGCAGAAGCATCAGAAAGCTCGAATGCTTGCTCAACAGTCAGGTCAGTTTCCATTTCTGTTAAGTCGATCTCAAGGATACGACCAGAGAAGATGTTTTTCTTACCTTTCTTCTCTACAGTTAGGTCGCCTTCCTTAATTGCGTAGTAAGGAATTGCATGTACAAGGTCACGTAGCGTGATACCAGGCTGCATTTTACCCTTGAACTTCACAAGTACAGATTCAGGCATATCAAGAGGCATAACACCAGTTGCTGCAGCGAACGCTACAAGACCAGAACCCGCCGGGAATGAAATACCGATTGGGAAACGAGTATGCGAGTCACCACCAGTACCAACGGTATCTGGAAGAAGCATACGGTTTAACCAAGAGTGAATAATACCGTCACCTGGGCGTAAAGACACACCACCACGGTTCATGATGAAATCAGGAAGCGAGTGTTGCATTTGAACGTCAACTGGTTTTGGATACGCAGCTGTATGACAGAAAGATTGCATAACAAGGTCAGCAGAGAAACCTAGGCAAGCCAAGTCTTTCAATTCGTCACGCGTCATTGGACCTGTTGTATCTTGCGAACCAACAGTGGTCATCTTAGGTTCACAGTAAGTACCTGGAAGTACGCCTTGACCTTCAGGAAGACCACAAGCGCGACCCACCATCTTCTGAGCTTGAGTGAAACCTTTGCCAGTTGCAGCAGGTTGAACCGGAGTACGGAACATTGTAGATACTGGAAGACCTAAAGCTTCACGAGCCTTAGTCGTCAAACCACGACCAACGATCAGGTTAATACGACCGCCAGCACGTACTTCGTCTAGAAGTACTGGAGTTTTAAGTTCAGCTTCAGCGATTTGCGCGCCGTCTTTGAACGCAGTTACTTTAGCAGCAGCGTGATCGATCTTAAGAACGATTTCGTCGCCCATGTTCATGTTAGCAACATCGATCTCGATCGGTAACGCACCAGCATCTTCCATCGTGTTGAAGAAAATTGGAGCGATTTTAGAACCTAGGCAGTAACCACCGTCTTTTTTGTTCGGGATGTGCGGAATGTCATCACCGAAGAACCAAAGTACAGAGTTAGTTGCAGATTTACGAGATGAACCTGTACCAACAACGTCCCCCACGTAAGCAACCTGGTTGCCTTTCGCGATCAGTTCTTTAATCTGGTTAAGTGGACCCACTTCACCAGGAACTTCTGGATTGATCCCGTCACGTACGTTTTTCAACATTGCATTTGCGTGCAATGGAATGTCTGGACGGCTCCAAGCGTCTTGTGCAGGTGACAAGTCGTCAGTATTGGTTTCGCCAGTTACTTTGAAAACGGTCAGTTTGATTTCTTCAGGAACGTCTTTACGGCTAGTGAACCATTCAGCGTCAGCCCAAGACTGCATAACTGCTTGAGCATTTGCGTTACCAGCTTTTGCTTTATCAGCAACGTCATGGAATGCATCAAATACAAGAAGCGTTTTTTTCAATGCTTCAGCTGCAAGTTCAGCAAGCTCAGCATTGTCTAAAAGTTCAACTAAAGGTGCTACGTTATAACCACCAAGCATAGTACCTAGTAAGTAAACAGCACGTTCTTTAGAAACGAGTGGAGAGGTTGCTTCGCCTTTTGCCAATGCAGCTAAGAACGCAGCTTTTACATATGCAGCTTGGTCAACACCTGCTGGTACACGGTTTTCAAGCAAATCTACCAAGTATGCTTCTTCACCAGCTGGCGGGTTTTTTAGTAGTTCAACTAATGCAGCTGTTTGGGCATCGTCAAGTGGCTTCGGTGGGACTCCGAGTGCGGCACGTTCTTCAACGTGTTGGCGGTAAGCTTCTAGCACAGTGTTATTCCTCTTTTTTAAAAAATTACTTATGAATTCCTGCTTATTCCAAGCTTCATAAATAATATGGACTCCGAAATTTTACTAAATTTCCAGTTAAAAGTTAATGCAACTCAAGTGTTTCTTCGTGATGCTCGTTATTTTATAACTAAATGATGCTCTTAATGATTATTCCATAATCAGTTCCAGCTTACACCACACGAAACAAGCCCATGAATAGGCCCTTTTAACTGAATTTAATGCATAAAAAAGGCAACCCTGATGTTGCCTGATTTGAAGTTAAAAAGATACTCCACCTTAGTGTACAGTGGTCGAGTTTAAATACTGCTGATATGAGTCTCGGCAGCCTTGGAATTTCACCACGCATTCATCTTCATAGGTGCTACTGTGATTATTGCTGGCAAAGGAAATATCAACCTGATAAAGCTTTTTATCTTGTTCTAGTATCTTCTTTAAAACGACTTTGTCACCGACGCTGAGTACATAGCGACTGCCGCCAATAATGACTACACCCTCTTCATCTTCCAGCAGCAGATCAGAATGATGCAAATATCTTACGACTTCCATATTGTGCTACTCCTCGGTTAATTGGAGTTAAATTCATTATTCAATATAAAGATAAGTATTTCTATATTTTAGATTTAGAAATTGTCACAAAGTGTGCATTTGGCTTAGGCTATTTTTATTAGTCAGACTTTTGACGATGCGTATATTTAAATACGTTTAATGGGAAATATGGGTTGGATAATTTTATCCAGATATAAAAAAACCGTTCCTTAGAACGGTTTGTAATCTGGTAATTCATCATGCGGTGTCGCAATACACTTTGCAGTAAATTCAGCGCGGACTTTTTCACGGGCTGCTTTTACATCTGCCCTAATCTCTTCGGCTGGAATTGCATAGACTTCATCAATAATATTCAGGATAAAACCTTTGGTGGTTTCGTCGTCGATCTTGTTGGCATGCTCGATTGCTTTTTCTTTCTCAATCGCGTTCTGACGATCCAGCATAATGGTACGCGCCGCATTACCGACACTTCGACAATAACCTTGCCACTGCTCTTCAGGGGTTAAGGGTTTCTTCTCGGCACAACCGGCCAGCGCCAGCATAAACGATAAAGCCAATAACTTTTTCATGAATTTCTCCTTCCGAGGGGCAATATAAAAGATCGGGGAAGATTTGTCATTTCAAAATGCCAGTTGTATGGAATTAAAAAAAGCCCACTCATGGGCTTTTTCATTTTGTGTGATTAACCGCATGAAGCCTGGATAATCTTTTTGCTTGCAGGATCTACGGTTACAGTCACCCGTTCTTCGCGATAATCCATCGTCACCGCTTGACCCGGCTCGACCATACGTACAATTTGTGCCTTGGTTTTCTGCTTGATTTGCGCTTCAGTCAAATTGGACTGACCCACCAATGCTGCCGCCTGATCAGCAATACATTTAGGTTGATTCATGTGCAGTAATTCCCACTCCTCGACCACCTGACCATTTTTTAAATGGCAATATCCGACCTGACCATTGCTTTCAGTACGAATCTCAAGCTTGCCACCCTGATTGACACAATAAGCGCTTGCAGGATTCGCTGAACCTATTTTAGGAGCTTCCGTCTCAGATTGCGGCGTGGTGGTACATGCACTTAGAGCGACAGCCAGCAAACCGAACAGCATTGTTTTTTTCATGAGAGCCTATTCTTCTTCAATAATTCTTCACCAATTTAGCATATTTCCTTGTCCTTGCCAGACACAAGTCTGTGTACATTTTTAACCGTACTTTTTCATTAAAGAATAGAAATAAGACCTTTGTGAATTAACGACTTCAACGCTATAAATTCTCTCAATGAACAAGATAAACAGAAGAGAAGAACCTCTCCAAAATACGAAAATCCCAGACGAATCGCCTGAACTAAGTGATTATGCATTTCAATAGCATTGCATTGTCATTACATAAATCAAATATGACTTCATTTTTAGATTTGTGATCTTCGTTGGATTGATTTAATATTTGATTGAATTTTAAACTTTCTATTGGCATGACAGACGACCCTCAACTCTCCCTCAAGGAATATCTTGCTACGGTTCAGGAAGTGGTCAAACTCACTTTCGATACACCAGTATGGGTCAAAGCCGAGATTCGTAATCTAAGCATTAAAGCCGGCCATTATTATCTGGAGCTGGCAGAAAAAGAAGCAGATAGCGATCAGGTGATTGCCAGTTGCCGAGCAACCATCTGGAAATTTAATGCCCAGAAAATTGTCACGCAGTTTGAACGTGAAAGCGGAATTGAGCTGAGTCGAGATTTGAAAGTGCTGATTAAAGTCAAAGCCAACTTTGATCCGCAATATGGCTTTTCTTTAAATATCGTTGAAATTGATTCAGGCTATACCTTGGGAGATATTGCCCGGCGTTATCAGCAGCTTGTTGAGCGGTTGACGACTGAAGGACTGATTCAGCGCAATAAAAACTTGCCTAGCCCTTTTGACCTGAACCGGATTCTGGTGATTGCTCCCGAAAATGCAGCAGGCCTGGGAGATTTCAAAAAAGATGCCGATGCACTACAGCGTGCGCAGGTGTGTGAGTTTATCTATCACAGTGCGACTTTTCAGGGAAATACTGCTCCGCAAAGTATTATGTACAGTCTGGCACAAGCGCTCAAACAATGGGCACAGACCTATAACACTGCACCGGATCTGATTGTGATTATACGAGGGGGTGGCGCAGTCAATGATCTGGCTTATTTGAATGATTATGATCTGGCTGCCCTGCTTTGCAAGCGTTCGGTGCCGGTCTGGGTCGGCATCGGGCATGAAAAAGACCGTACCATTCTGGATGAGATTGCGCATCGCTCCTTTGATACTCCGAGTAAAGTCATTGCAGGAATTCGCAATCACATCTTTGAACTGACTCAGGATGTGCTGAATTATCTACAGCGGATTCAGCGTTTATCCCAGCAACAGATTCAGGCTTATCAAAATCAGAATGATCAATTTTTGAAACTGATTCAAAGTCTGGCCAATAATCAGATTATGGATGCGTTGCAACGTCTGCAACAGATCAAGGCCAATACTGCCAGTCTGGCCCAGCAGCATACCCAGCTGATTAATCAGCAGCTCGATGCCCTGATGCGGGAAACGCTGCTACAAAATCCTAAACATGTTTTATCCAAGGGTTATGCCATCGTACGTCAGCAAGAACATGTGGTTGCCTCTATTCAACAGATTCAGTCCAGCAATCTGGTTGAAGTCGAATTACATGACGGCATTTTTTCAGCACAACTTATACAGGTACTTCCTCATGAATCATGATACTTTGAGCTTCCAACAAGGCTATGACATCTTGAAAAAGAATGCGGAATTGCTCGAATCTCAGCAAGAACCGGATATTGATAACTTGATGAAAATCGTGGAAGAATCCATGAGCGCCTATAAAGCTTGCAAGGCACGTGTGGAAGCGGTTCAAACTGCGTTAAATGAGACGTTTAACGATTAATTGCACCCCATTTTAAATATTTTCTTAGGCTATTCTGCTAGATTGAATTGGCATAAAAGCTCTCATGAATGAGGGCTTTTTTATTAAGTGAAAAATCATTTCAATGAATAATTAAATTTTCTAGATGGGGATTTTGATAAATCCGCTCAATTCCATATGGGAAAAATTGTATTTTCATTCTCATCCACCAGACGATAAAAAAGCCCAATATTGAATTGGGCTTTTTATTAATCTTCAACTTCTATAGGATCACCGTCTTCAGGACGAATATGACGTGTTCCATCATCCGCAGGATCAACACTTGACCCATCTTTGGTAATAGCATTGTACATTTCATCCTCTTTCTTATCATCGATAAATTCTTCATCTTCGAAATCCTGAGGTTCACTATCGTCGTCAAAGTTCAAAGGCTTTTCTTCATCTATCATGGCGATCCATCTCTTATTTAACCAATAAAATATCATGCTCAAATATTTGAAAGCTTCATTCAATAGTCAACGATGATCATTTGTGTAACTGAATAAACATAATAGTCATTGGAACATTATTTTCTACCGACAAAAAAAATGCCTCCTTAGGGAAGGAGGCTGAAATTGGAAAGAAACTACAGCGATAGAATCTATTCATGAATTATATATAAACTTATAATTTATACATTAGCATAATATTACATTAATTTTTCAATTAAAAAGCCCGCTTACTCTTGGCTTTGTTGCACAAAGATTTGAAATGCAAAGCGCCCCTAATTGAGCCAAATTTAAGGCGTAACTTGGGTAAGTGGTCGACCTAATTCCGTAAATCTGTTGAGGACTGCTACACGTGCATGAATTTCATTCACCTGACTAGGAAAGCTTCTTGCCATTAATTTATCGCCTAATAATTTGATGCAATGCATCTTGGTTTCCACCAAACTGCGCCGATGATAGCCTGACCATTTTTTCCATAATGTCCTGCCTAAACGTTTAACTGTTCGAAGTAATTCATTTCGCTCTAGCGAGCTACTCTTTGTATCTTTCCATGGTTTCGCATTTT
>NZ_JBLVOM010000256.1:0-7086 GCF_053543775.1 Acinetobacter endophylla
AAGTACGCTCTAACTGCTGGAATGGTCATACTTATTTCAGAAGTTGCTAAACGTAGTGACCGTCTAGGCGGATTGATTGCAGCCTTACCTATCGTAACGATACTTGTGCTGATATGGATGAAACTTGAGAATCAAGACCCGCAGAAAATTTCAAATCATGCTTGGTATACCTTTTGGTATGTAGTACCGACATTACCTATGTTTTTAGCATTCCCAATACTTTATCAGCGTTATGGATTTTGGCTATCTCTAGCCATTTGCTACGTAATGACCATTCTTCTTTTTCTTGCATGGGCAGCTATATTGCACCATTTCGGTATTGATTTGCTGTAAATGAACTAGGGGCATGAATGTTAGTTTTTCTAAAATTAACATAATACACCTTATACGAAATGCTCTTTTTTATTCTTTATAATTCATAATCTTATCGAATATTGAAAAGCCCAATCCTTACCGATTGGGCTTTTTCGTTGATTCTTACCGTTCCACGCCTATTCTTTGAACAATGTTCCACGAGTTTGTGCAGATCCACTTAACCATTAGGCAAGAAAAAGCGACTGATAAAGCCCCTTTTCTTCGGCTCTGGTTCTACATGTTCAGGAACAGGAATACGCTTATTCTGCGTTTGGATATCGCTTTCAACCTCATTCGGCTTTACAGGTAGTGGTACTTCAATAGTCTCTTGAGGTGGTGCAACAGGTGTTGGATCTTCCATTTTTGGTGCTTTGGGAGCTTCCAGTAGGCGTTGCATCGTCTCAATCTGATTTTGATAGAAAGACTCACGATCTTTGGCATCATCAAGCTGATTTTTCAGCATGTCTATCTGCTGTCTAAGTAGTAAAACTTCTGCCGAATTTGGACTGTCTATTTTTACAGATTCTTTTATATCCTGTTTTTTAATGGGTTCACCAAAAACACGAATAGCTTCTGCTAGATCAATCTTATTCTCAGAATTTTTGCTTAAAATTCCTTTCTTTATATTGTTGTAAATCGTTTGTCTATTGATGTTGTAAAGCTTGGAAAGTTCAAGAACTGTAAGGGTTTTCATCCTGTAAACCTATGCCTAAACTTGTAAAAAGTTACTGCCTATTAGACTGTCTAATAGGCAAATGATCAAGTTTAAATTTTAGGCAGATGCGAAGCCAGCTTTTTGAAGATAAGGGAATAGTTCTTCGAATTTTTGGGCGTCTTTTAGCATGTCTGCAATACGTATAGCGAATTGTTCAAAGCTTTCTGTACCTTGAGAATAGGTACTCATTTCAGGAAGCCTAGAAAGTTTATTGGCGAATAAATGACGTTGGGGATCTGTCATTTTTGAAAAGAATGTAGAAGGACTCTTTGTATTAATCACTTTCATAGACGTCTCTTTTTTTTGTTTAAAAGTAAAAGAAAATCCTGAAATAGAACGCCCTTTTTTATGTTGTTCGTATTTGGCCGTTATGTCGGTGAAGCTATTTATTTGATTAAGGGCAAAATCTAAAACGTATGTTTTGAAATTACTCATTGTTTTATATTGATGCACTTCTACGCCAAGTTGTTGTCTAAACAGAGCTAGATCGAAAATAGGAGTTTTCCCCGTAGAGCGCCATTGAATTAATAATTCATAAAGCCGAATAGCATAAGAGCTAGTCAATCGTGAAACTTGCTCTAGTTCATATTTCGTGAAGTTTTCTTCTAGTCTTGTAATAAGCGGAACAATATCTTGAGTGAATCTCAAGAAAACAATACCTGATTGAGGCTCATAGCCAATTTTATCAACCCAACGACAATGGAAACTACGGTCTTTGCCAGTTTTTGGATTGATATCATGGTATGTGACATATCGATCAAATAAGCTTTTCGATGCGTCTCTGAGCACCGTATAGGCAGTATGCTTCTCAACATTGAAAGTGTTGATATAACTACTTGCATGAATCTCTAATAAACTATTTTCTGTTATTCCTCGACCAGTTTGTCTTGCTTCGGTAATAGCCAAAAGAATCAAACGCTGTTCAACAGTATCTAATGTATAGCTAGCTTGAATCAGGACATTATCTTTAACAACAAATTCTGACATTTTTAGTATTTTTTAAATAAACTAGGTCATAACTTAGACTATGTTAGTCAAACATTCAACTAAGAATTTTACAATTATTATTATTTGATTTTAAAAATAATTTTAAATTTAATCTGTAAATGATTTAGTAAAATATATATAGATCGATAAACCTAGTTTTATAAATTATTTTAAAAGCCTTTTGCGGTAGGGAGTTTGAATTAATCGAGGGTATTTGATAGCTAAATAATTATAAAAGAAGAGAACATAATTAAATTTTGGTATGTTAAGTATATCTATTTGTTTAAAAAATAATCAATCCAATTTAAGGTCGATAAACCTAGCTTTAAGGTCGATAAACCTAGCTTTAAGGTCGATAAACCTAGTTTAATAGGTCGATAAACCTAGTTTAATAGGTCGATAAACCTAGTTTAATAGGTCGATAAACCTAGTTTAATAACCTCTAGAAGCATTGATATCAGTGTATTAAAAGCCTCTTAAAAGCATTAAAAACATTTAAAATAATTAAAAGCCTAAATCATGAAAAATTGCCCTTGGTTTTCGCTACGCTCAAACTCTATTGAATCTCGCTTTCGCTCGATTCGTCGGGGCAATTTTTTGGTTAATACCATCTGGAATTCAATAAAAAGCAAAAGCAACTCGGAATTCGCTTCGCTCATTAATTTTTTATGCTCGCTTCGCTCGACCGAGAAGCAAATTAAATCTGTTCGCACCCTACGGGATGCTCTGCAATTCAAGTTCTACGGCAAAAGGGAGCTTGTAATCAGAGAAAAAGCATAGCGAAAATTTTAATTGAGTTTGTTCGCTCGTAGACACTCGCTCTGTAAACTTTGGATAAAATCAAATGATCTTAAAAACAAGGGCCACCGTAATCATAATCATCAGCTTTAGGTTGTACTGGTTCTGATTGAGTGCGTTTGGGAAGGGTATTTTGTATCGGTAATACGTATTCAGGAAGTGAATGCACCTCAAACTCAAAACATGGGGTACTGTTACGTTTTGAGTCTTCTAGTTTTTCATTCATTTCGTAGATGGACCAACCTTCTTTTTGAAGTATAGGCCCTTGGTTTTTGATAATTTCATTCAAATCATTTTTTAGTGTGTCCTTATTTTTTGCATTCTTGATTAAGTAATTCAGGTAATACATCACTTCCAATGATGAAAATGGGTTGTTTTCAGCACTATAAAAATGTTCATGTTGTTGATCTAAGTATTTTTGCCGTTCTTCTAGTTCTCGTTCTTGCTGGTTGTGTTCTCTGATCTTTTGAATCTCTGCTAGGTATTCAGGGGTCGCATTTTGTTTGCCAACACCGAGTTTCGGTTCTGGAAGGTACAAGGTACTGTGGATCTCATTGTATTTTTCATAGCTGTCTGCTGAAACTTGATTCTTGATGGTGATGTCTTGGCCATCCAGATGGTAGGTGATAGTGGGGCAATATTTGGCCAGGGCATCATTGAGATGGTTTTCCCATTTTTTGCGGATATAGATTAGGAAAGCGGAATAGTCTTCGTGATTTTCTTGGAGTTGGATCTTCTTTGCACCGCCTTTGGATGGGTCTTTTGCGTTATAGCGTTTGAAATACTGTTCGGCTGTTCGTTCAATACCGTCATCGGCTTTCAATGAGAACATGAGGTGGCAATGGGGCTGTTCTTCGCCACTGAGACGCGATTTAACGTTGTGTAGGGCGTATGAATGCGGATATTGCTGTGGAACTATATGTTTGTCAAAAAACGTCTCTACGAGCATTTTACGCTGGTCTGGCGTGAACTCATTGGGCAGGGCAATTTCATACTCGATGTAGGCTTTGGCGTTGGCACGTTCATACGTATCTGCTGCTTGCCAAAATTCGATCGGATCTTTCACGAAGGCAGGCATACAACGACCTGGTTCAATGTGTTCTACGGTTTCGTTGCTTGTTTTTCGGATACCTTCGTATTGCATGAGTCTGGAAATGTAAAGGTAATGGCCAAGTGCATAGCCTTTATTTTTGCTTTTGACGCTGAAATGGTAGCTGGCCATGTTCACCTCTGGTGGTTTGGGAACCGATTTTTATGCAGTGAAACGGAATAAAAATTGTCCGGATTTGGAATGCCTCAATGGCTGGAAAACCGGTAAAAGAGGGTCAAGGGAGATATGCTCCCTTGCGTACTAGTTTCTCCGATAGGTAGAAACTGTCAAGTGCAAATTATTTAAAATAAAAATAAAAATTCTTTTCAAGAAATTTTATTTTTATTTTAAATAATTATTTTCAGACTGCCCTCTTTAAATATGGTAAAACCATATTTAAAGAGGTTGCAGTTCTGAAAATTAGGCGGCAGATGATATGACCCAGGAAAAAGCAAAAAAGCGTGGTAGACCAGCTCAATTACTTCAGGTAGCAGAGTTGAATGATTTTATGCACTTTTTAAGAGGTCAAGAAGATTCAGAATTGAGAACCGAAGTGATCTCATTGCTTCGAGACAATAAATGTAACTTTGAACGATTGTCTGAACCACAGCAGATTTTAGTAAAAGAAGCTTTAAAACCTTATCGCGATCATATGAAGATGCAATTATTAGCTGACAAATTAGAAGCTGAAAAAAATAATTCGGAATATGAGAAAAAATTTTTAAAATTACATCAACAGTATGAACAGGGTTATTTAGATAATACGGATATAAATCTTCTAAAAATGATGTGTAATCGTTATTTACGGTTTAAGGCACAAAAGCTTGATGTCAGTGATTTAGAATTATATCTGAGTCAGATCCAAAAGAACGAAGCTAAGAAGAAAAGAACGGCTGAAAACCGACGTAAATTCGAAATAGGCGGTGCGATAATTGCAGCTTGTAAGGAGCTAGGGACTAATCCATATACTTCAGCTGAAGATATAAAAGCACAATTTATGGAGTATTATCGCTATTTTCGACGTATAAGACAGACTCAATTTTTTGCTGAAGCTTCTGCTCGTACCGGAAATTATGAACTAGAATATGACGTGATTTTTACTGCTCTAAATAATTTATCAAATTATAAATTAGAAGGTAAAAGTATTACAGCGATTGAGATAGAACGAGCAATTTCAGAAGTAAAGTTGAAATAAGATGTAACTCAAGTGTTCTCTTTTTATCGATCGTAAAAATGGACAAAATTTACATGATGTACTCGCTGATCTGTTCTAGATTTTAGTATCCACTGTGTTTATTTCCACTTTTATATTTTAAACTGTTGTTTTTAATAGGTTATTTATGTCTTATCTATTTCAAAAATAGACTGAAAAGGGGTGAATCTCTACACCTATACTCCTCAAAATTTTAAAAAATTAAGAATTTTCTAATAAAAACACAAATTTATAATTTTTAAGTATTTGATTTTTTTATATAAAAATAACTGTGCTACTTTTCCACTCTTAGACACCTCTGGATTGCTGCAAAAGGGGTGAATTTCTACACCTATAGTCTTGAAGTGCTCTGGTAAAAACACAAATTTTCCGACTATGAATATCTATCTTTAAAATATTAAATATTTGATTTTAAATTAATTTTAATTTTGGCGTAATTTAAGAAAAACTGTAAAGAATTCCACTTCTTGAATATATTTAATTGATTTTATAGATGTTTTTCAATGAAAACATCATAGTCGGAAAAGTTCACTACTAACTAAATTTCGCATAAGAGATTTTATGTTAAATAATATGCAGATTCCTTATTGAGACAGAACTTTACATTGTTCGTTGGGGAAACCCTCGCAGAGAAAAGAGAATTAGATAGTTTGAGAACGTGTCGATGAAGTGTGTGAATCGTAATCTCAGCCTATGTGGGAAAGTACAATTACCTACTGTGGTGGACGACTCCGTCAGCCTGAAATTGGTATTCGGCAATACTTTAAGAGCAAGCATTTTTGCAAGCTCGATAAAGGCTATGATTCAGAACCACTGCGTGAACAGATCAGGAAAACAGGGACTAAAGCGAATATACCAAAGAAAACAAATAGCCAATCGAACAATGACCATATGGACTGGTATTTATATAAAATCAGGCATTTAGTTGAAAATATGTTTTGTAGATTAAAGCAATTTAGAGGAATAGCTACTCGATATGACAAGCTCAAAAGAAATTATCAAAGTTCTGTTGCCTTAGCCTGTATATTTTTATGGCTACCTTTATAGGGTTAATTATGAACAGTAAGTGTCAACAGACCCTAGTATGCAACATAAGAAAGTTCCCTTTGTTTGATTAAGATTTCGACACCTTTATCAAAACGGGTAACTTTCTATTTTTCAAGAAGAATGTACGATCAAGTCTGAAATAATACAACTAATTTAATGCTATAGTGTAGTGAGGGGATGAAAAGTATTACTTAACGGTATTTTTATGAAAAAAGCTCTAGCAATAATAACAGCCTCATGTGCCTGCTCTTTAGCAAATGCAAATGATGATTTACATCAAATTACTGATGGAATTTCACTGTATAAAAGCTCTATTACAATTTTGAAAAATCCTAAAAGAGCGAACTTTACCATTAGAAATTTTTCTCCTGTTGATAGCAGACATTATGCAAAAATGAATTACACAATATATTGTCATAATCAAACAATGCGTCTCAATAGTGAGGACTTATACCGTGTGGATACTGACGAATTTGTGAAATCCTATTCAACAAAAGAAGAAATCCCTGTAGATATTCGTAGAAATACCATACCCGATGTCCTTTACAAGGTATTTTGTAAATAGAAAGGCTGAATAGCCACCAAAAATTAGGGTCTGTTGACACTTACTGTTCATAATTAACCCTATAAAGGTAGCCATAAAAATATACAGGCTAAGGCAACAGAACTTTGATAATTTCTTTTGAGCTTGTCATATCGAGTAGCTATTCCTCTAAATTGCTTTAATCTACAAAACATATTTTCAACTAAATGCCTGATTTTATATAAATACCAGTCCATATGGTCATTGTTCGATTGGCTATTTGTTTTCTTTGGTATATTCGCTTTAGTCCCTGTTTTCCTGATCTGTTCACGCAGTGGTTCTGAATCATAGCCTTTATC
>NZ_JBLVOM010000257.1:0-3039 GCF_053543775.1 Acinetobacter endophylla
ACCTTGAACTTTGTATTTCTGCAGTAAGCGTCTGACCTGACATTCTGAAATATGAAGTAGAAGTAGCTGAGCAGCCTGGGATTGAGTTATGCGTTGATCGCAGATTTCCTGCAAGACCGACAATCGTTTAAGTTCTTTATCCGACATAGACACCAACATATCAAACCGTCCGCTAAGGAAATTGCAAAAGTGCACATTCTAAAAGCGGACATTTCTATTTTGGGCTTACAACACTGTGTTATTCACCAATTAAAATGTCTATGCGATAAACCATTTAAAATGTCCTGTTTTTAACCACAAGAGTCAAGCACAGGATTTAAATTTCTTTGTTCAATAACAGCTTTCTGAGCTTTACGGCTCGGCATACTTTTCTTGGCACGGGAACGTTTATTCTGTTTCTCCAATTCTTCATGTTGTTGCTGGATATGCGCCAGGACTGAACCTAACCGTTTATTCTCAACAATCTCATTTTGCTGCAGCCCAGCCAATTTATTGAAGATGCTGTAGTTGAGCTTTCGTCCTTCATGCATGAGGGCCACAGTGCCATCCGGATACTCCAGAAATGAAACGTATTGCCCAGCAAGCTTATGATTCAGCTCTGTCGGTTCAAGCAGATAAATACATTTGTCATAGGTAATCGTCAGGTTCTTGGTGACCTTACGCGGTTCCTGCCAGGTAAAAATATCATCCAGTTCAAGATCAGATTCGGTTAATGGTCGATGCAGGTTCTTTGAGTTTCGCGCACATTTGGCGAACTTCTGATTGAACTGCTCAATAAAGCAGGGCAACCAGGCATTTGCTTCTGCAATCGAACAGATGCCTTCCAGGCGCATCTCCTTGATCAAACGGTCCTGAAGGGTTCTATTCGCTCGCTCTACGCGACCTTTGGCCTGGGGTGAATTGGCGAAGATAATATCAATGTTTAACTCATTCAGAATCCGCCCAAATTGCGTGATCTGGCTGTCTTGCCTGGATTTCTGGTTGACTCTAAATACCGAGTGTTTATCGCTATAAAACGCTAAAGGCTTGCCGTATTGCTCAATGTAGGCTCGGGTTGAAAGCATATAATCAAAGGTCGTTTCAGCCTCACAAAAGCGCAGATGCAACAGCTTTCCAGTGGCGTCATCGATATAAACCAGCAAGCAGCATTTGGAAGCTCGACCTTCAAACCAGTCATGATATGAGCCATCGATCTGGATCAGCTCACCGAAGCAATCACGGTTATAGCGTGGCTGGTATGGGCGTTTTAGACGTTTGGATCGAGGAATCCAGAGGTCATTTGCAGTCATCCAGCGACGAACCGTTTCTACCGGGATATGCAGGCCAAACATGCTGCTGAGCTTCTCATGCGCCAAGGTAGGTCCAAAGCCCAGCAGATGTTCAGAAATAATGGAAAGACATTTTGATTTTAATAACTCATCATGGCGATGATGGCCAGGTTGACCACGACTGGCATGTGCCAGACCTGAGACACCATCTTGATTGAGCTTCTGCAATAACCGGGTAATTTGACGGGTGGAAAGATTCAGGATTTCAGCAGCACGGACCTGGGTAATACGATGATCTCTAACGTCTTGCAGAACTGCAAGACGTTGAATTTCTTTATCAGACATAGTGATCAGCATTTATATTTTATATCCAGTCCATGGTGATAAAAACCATCATAAACCAGACATTTTTATTGGTGAGAATATAGACACTTTAAATGGGTTCTAACAAGTGTACTTCGTATAATCGCCATTATGTTAAATGGAGGGAAAATCTATTTTTAAAGTGATAAAATTATTGTAGTTATTTTAAGAATAGCTGCTTTTGATACTTGATCATCTATCCTAATTAAAAACTGTTTTTTAATAATTTGGAATATAAATAAGATTTAGTTAAAATTAACATTATTCATATAAATTAAAATTATGTATTACATTTACTAATAATTTAAAATAATTAGTAGAAAAAAATTATGTTTTAATTATTTCTTTGATTATATAAGTTGAGAGTAAAAAATGATTAATACGGAATTTTCAGAGTGTATTTCTGCATGTACAAACTGTTCACTTATTTGTACTGAATGTGCAACTTCTTGTTTAAAAGAAAAAGATTTAGAGATGATGCGTGAATGTATTCAACGTTGTCTAGAATGTGCAGATATTTGTCAGTTATGTGTGCGTATGCAACAACATAACTCACCTTTCCTCAAAGAGATTTGTGAGCTTTGTGCTAAGATCTGTGAATATTGTGCGGAAGAGTGTGAAAAACATTCACATGATCATTGTAAAAAATGTGCTGAGGCTTGCCGTCAGTGTGCAGAAGAATGTCGAAAAATTGCCATGTAAAATACTTCAATAATGTTAATTATATGGCTCTAGACTAACATAATCATTCTGCTAGTCTAGAGCCTTTCCTAAAATTAACATAATACACCTTATACGAAGCCAAAAATGGGAGCTTTAAGCCACTGCTGTCCCATAGTTTGCTTTAAATAAAAAAACCTGAGTCCTAACAGTTAAAATATGAGTGCAAACAAACACTTTAACGACCAGGATTCAGGTTTTGTCACATCAGAATACCGTATTTCATGAGCTAATTAAACCTGTTGTGCGACAGGATTTTGAACAACTTGCTAAAGTACACCATGTTGGACAGAAATTTAGAGCGGCTTCCCGGTGGGATCAGTTTATTGCCATATTGATGTCTCAATTCTCTTGTAGACAAAGTCTGAGAGATATTCAATCCAATTTGGAGTGCCAACAGGAAAAGCTAAGTCATCTCGGAGCAAAGTCTATTCCCCGAAGCACGCTGGCACGAATCAATGAGCAGCAGCCTGCTGCCTTGTATCAACAGCTATTTTACAAGTTGCTTAAATACTATGAACACTCAAAAGTAGCTCATAAATTTCGCTTTAAGAATCCCTTGTATTCCTTGGATGCCAGTCATATTGACCTGTCGCTTTCCTTATGTGAATGGGCCAAAGTTCACGACTCAAAAGCCAGCATGAAACTCAGCATAGGATTGAATCACAGCAATGATATTCCTGAGTTT
>NZ_JBLVOM010000258.1:0-71100 GCF_053543775.1 Acinetobacter endophylla
GCGACGCCCCTAATTTGATCTACAGGTGGAAGATGGCAGGGGTAGCTGGATTCGAACCAACGGATGCCGAGATCAAAACCCGGTGCCTTACCACTTGGCGATACCCCTATCTACACTTTAAACTGAACTAAAGGTGATTCTTGTAAACTGTTGACCAGGTAAGCTTTACATGGTGCATTTGCAAGAATATCTTCGATATTCAGATTGTCAGTGACTTCAATAAACACACAAGCACCTGTACCTGTAAGCTTTGCTTTTCCGAACTGGTCGAGATATTGCATTGCTTCATCGACTTCGAGATATAAGCTTCTTGCCAGTGGCTCAAAGTTATTTCCAAAATCAGATGGCGTTTCCTGATAGGCGCAAAATTTAGAGCTCTTCGTGTCTCTTGTCAATGCTTTTTGCGAAAAAAGCAGTTGAGTGCTGATAAAACAATCAGGTTTTAACACAATGAATTTTTTTTGATCTAAGTCTATGAATGTTAAGTGTTCGCCAATACCTTCCGCCCAGGCATTTTTGCCATGCACAAATATTGGCACATCTGCGCCTAGCTTGACCCCAAGCTCTGCCAGTTGTTCAACATTTAAACCGCACTGCCAGAGCTGGTTTAGCACAATCAGGGTCGTCGCTGCATTGGAAGAGCCGCCACCGAGACCTGCACCCATCGGGATATTTTTTTCCAGACGAATTTTTAGTCCAGAGAGCGTCTTAGCATAGGGCTTCAACAACTGTATCGCCCGATAGATTAAATTCTGTTGCAGATCGACGGAGGCCAGACCTTCTATCTGAACCGCATCATCAGCGCTTTGTTCAAACTCCAGCCAGTCATACAGGTCAATCAACTGAAAAATACTTTGCAGTTCATGATAGCCATTTTCACGGCGACCGGTAATATGTAAAAACAAATTCAGTTTAGCAGGCGAAGGAACACGAATTATCATGGGCTGGAATCAGGTCAATTAACGGTTTTCAATGATCATTGTAATACGGTTTTCCGCACCATTTTCAAGTGACTGCTTTAAAATCAAGCGGTTTGGCATTTTGGCCTGCGCATTATAATTGAGATCGACCGTCCAGCCCTGTTCGATAATCTGGTTAATCCGCTGCGCATCGTCTTTTTGTAATTTGGCAGTCGTGGTGGCAGGGCGGGCTTGTACCCAATCGACTAAATAACTGATCGGCGCTTGCCAGCCTGTTGCGCGTTGCAGTAACTCTTCGGCACTGGCTGCCTGAATCAGACCTGTTTTGGCACTGTTTAAGGTCACCTGTCCCGGTGTGCCAGAAATCTGGGTTTTACCGACGCCTAAAATACCGCTGAGCTCAATATCAAATTCTTCCTGCTGTTGTACCCAGGTAAAGAATGCGCTGCCAGTCTGTTGAGGGGTGCGAACGCCAATTTTACCTTGCAGCTGAAATTGATTCTCTGCCTGTACAGACGGGGTGGCAGGCGCATGTGGCTTGATCATCTGCTGACAGCCAGTTAAAAATAAAGCAGTGGCTGCAAAGGCACAGCAGCCCAATTGGCTCAAATTGCGCATAAATTAATTAACTCGTTTTGGTTTGAGGTGCTAACAATAGCGAATTAAGTTGTTTCAATTCTGGGTCATTTGGATGGTTTTGTTGTAATTGTTGTAACACTTGGTGGAAGTGTTGTAGATCACCTTTCATGTACAAGGAACGGGCATAACGTACCCCAATCTTCACATTCGGATTCAATTGATAGGCTTTGTATAACACATCCGCAGCTGTGGTGAAGTCATTCTGTAAATAACAGATATAACCATAGGTATCCAGAATCGATGCCTGTTCTGGTGCATATTCTAGTGCCTGTTCGACATAGCGGCGTGCTTCTTCGAGGCGACGGTTTTGCATCGCCAGGGTATAGGCATAGGCATTCAGATAGGTCGGACTGTTCGGTTCAATTTTAAGTAAAGTGCTGAGTAGTTCATCCAGCTTGACGCGATCCTGATGGGGATCCAGCAACAGAACTTGCGAATAGACCAGTTCAGGGTCATCCGGCAGGTTTTTGCTGGCTTCTTCCAACAGGCGAATCGCAGCTTTTTTATTCTGCATGCGCGTCAAAATATCCGCCTGAGCTAGATAGAGGAAGCTGGCATGTTGTGGATAATTCACCCTTTCCTGGGTTAAGAAACGCAGCGCATCATGCAGCTTATCCTGCTGGGCGAAAATCGAGATCATGTTGCGACGTGAGACGGTGTAAAGACTGCCATCGACCAGACGATAATAAGCTTTCGCCGTTTCATAATGCTGTTTGCGTTCTGCATTCACCGCCAAGTAATAATAGGCTTCGTTTTGATATTGCGCAGAATAACGCAGTTCGACCAGATATTTTTCGGCTTTCTCGTATTCTTCCAGGTCAATACTGGTCAGTCCGGCAATAAACAGGGCTTCTTCAGCAGTCGGCCATTTTTTTAGAATGTCTTGCAGTTTTTTCAGAGCCAAAGTCGCTTCGTTCAGCTTGACCAGATATTTGACTTCGGCCAGACGTACATCCAGATTATTACGGTGTTTACGGCTGGATTTTTCATACCATTGCAGTGTCGCCTGAGTATCGCCGAGTGCATTGAGCAGATTGGCCTTCATCAGGATATAGCCGGTCGCATTCGGACGTTTTTTTAAGGCGCGGTTAACTGTATTTAAAGCCTGTTCAAGCTGACCATTTTGTGCTTCCAGACCGGCCACTAGCACCAGAATAGATGGATTGTCCTTGGCTTTAGTGGTGCTTAAGGCCTGAATCAGATAAGTACGATCCTCTGTGCCTTCCGGTGAAATTCCGGCGAGAATTTCTTCCAGATCGGCACTGTCATCAATTTGCAGGATTTTTTCTAAGGTCTCAGCAGCCAGCTCATATTCATGCGCTTTAAGGGCAATATGTGATAAATAAAATAAAGCAGGGACGTCTTGTGGCTCTTGTACCACCCAGTGCGTGGAGATATCTAGTGCTGCCTGTAGGTCATCATGTTCCAGCGCGACATTCAGTGCACGCTGCTTGACTGAAGTGGAATTGCTCTTGATCGCCAGCACAGTATAGTTGTGCAAAGCAGTCGGAATGTCATGTGCAGCGATGGCAAACTCAGCCATCATACTTTGTTTTATCGCATCATAATTTTGATTTGCATGGTAAACTGCTTCCGCTGCATAAAGATGCGCAGTCGAAGCCATGCTACCCACCAGTAGGAATGTGGTAGAATATTGCTTAATTGTAGGGCCGTTGATACGGCTAATTGTTTGACGCAATTTTTTATTGATCCAAGTAATGCTTTTTATGACACCGATGTTGCACAATAGCATAAATTTAGTGAAATGATGACCTGATATGTCTTTCTTTGCATTGGGTGTCAACCATCAAACTGCCTCTGTAGAACTGCGCGAACAAGTGGCGTTTAACCCTGAAAAGTTAAGTGCCATTCTTGCCGAGCAAAGCCAACACCCTGAACTGAACGACATGGTGGTGGTGTCTACATGTAACCGGACCGAAGTTTACGCCATGTCTGAAAATGCTGACATGGTGCTGAACTGGCTCGCCCAAAAAAATGGGGTGAATGTCAAGCAACTGCAACATCATGTCTATCGTTATGAAAATGCCCAGGCAGTAACTCACTTAATGCGTGTTGCCAGTGGTCTGGATTCACTGATGCTGGGCGAACCGCAAATTCTGGGGCAGGTCAAAACTGCACTTTCTCTGGCCAAAGACTCCCATACGGTATCGCGCAATCTCAACCGAATTTTTGAATATGCCTTTTATGCCGCCAAACGCGTGCGCTCAGAAACGGCTGTCGGCAGTCATGCGGTCTCGATGGGCTATGCGGTGGCACAACTTGCTCTGCAAGTATTTAGTCATCCGGACAAGCTGACCATTATGGTGGTAGCAGCCGGGGAGATGAACAGTCTGGTGGCCAAACACCTCGCAGAGATGGGGGTGGGCAAGATCATTATCTGTAACCGTACCCGTGAACGTGCGGATATTCTGGCGCAGGAAATTGCACATCGGGTTGAAGTTGAAATTATAGATTTTGATCAGCTTGCAGAAAATCTGCATCGGGCCGATGTCATTTCCAGTTGTACCGGCAGTTTACATCAGGTGATCCATTTTGCCGATGTGAAGGCTGCACTGAAAAAACGCCGTTACCAGCAGATGCTGTTGGTCGATCTGGCCGTACCGCGTGATATTGATGCCAAAGTAGAAAGCCTGGACGGGGTTTATCTGTATGGGGTCGATGATCTGCAAAGTGTCATTGAGGAAAATCTGGCACAGCGCCGTCAAGCGGCGGTTGAAGCTGAGATCATGGTCAATCAGCTGGCTACAGAACTGATGACCCAGCAGAAGGTCAAACAGGCCGGGGCGACCATTCATGCCTACCGTGACCACGGGGAAACATTACGTCAGGAAGAGCTGGCATTGGCAATGCAGCGTATTGCCAAGGGTGAAAAGGCAGATACTGTACTGGCCGAGTTTTCACATCGTTTGACCCAAAAACTGTTACATCCAACCTCTATTGTGCTGCGTGAAGCAGCCAAAGCAGAAGACCCTGCCTATTTTGAGCTGTTACAGGAAGAACTGGGCAATGTAGTTGCGAAACGTCGTAAATCCAGGCATTCATTTTAATCAGTATGATGAGAGGCTTGGTTCTTTGCTGATTATTACTTCAACATAAAAAACCAGCCTGATTATTTGAGAAAATGATAAATAATACTGAGATCTAGCACCGACTTCCTTTGATTCATAAGAATAAATGATGTGGAAAATCAGTCTTCTAATAGGGTCATCGAGCGTTTGCGGTCAATTTCATAAATCTGCATTTTCAGGTTTTTCATTTCAGCAATGCTGTTAAATTTCTTGGATTTAATCTTGTTTTTTAAACACTGATATTGCAGCTTGGTTGAAAAATCAGCCGCCAATTTGTCGGCCTGTTCTGGTGATGAGGTGTAATCGCTGACATTGGCATGCTGCAGAATATGCTGCAGTTCATGATGATGGGCTGCGCAGGCACCGAGCACATAATAGATCGACAGTTCTGGGTCATCTGGCAAGTCATCAAAAATCACATTCAGAATGTTCAGAATTTTAAACAGCAGCTGATCTTCTGCCACCAGCGCGCGCAGCGGTTCAAAATGAATATACAGATAAGGATGATTCATCAAGATCGCAATCACATATTCTTCAGCATCAATTTTAGTACTAAAGCTTAAAGATGCATCCGTATTGACCTTGGGTTGCCATTTACGGTTAAAGCCCAGTTTTTCACGGAAAAATTGCTGCAGCAGATAACGGAAGGAACCGTGTTTGGGCAGTAACTCGGTCAGATTTTTTAGTTCACCCATAACCTGACTCTTGCCTTCAGGTGTGGTGATGTCCTGATTTTGGGTCAAATGGGCAAACACGAAGTCCGACATCAACGGTGCCTGTTCAAGCAAGCGTCTGAAGTTTTCTATCCCTTCACGACGGATCAATGAATCTGGGTCATGGTCAGCGGGCAAAACAAAGAACTTCAGCTCTCGGCCATCATTCAGCAGGGGCAGGGCAATGTCCAAGGTACGGCGCGCTGCTTTTTGACCGGCAGCGTCTCCGTCAAAGGCAATGGTCAGCCGATTGCTCTGCTTGAACAGAATATTCAGATGATCTGTATTACTGGCTGTACCTAAAGTGGCTACTGCGCCATGAATGCCATATTGCTGAAGCGCAATCACATCCATATAGCCTTCGACCATCAGCCATTCTTGGGCTTTCTGTTTGCGGCCCTCATAGAGGCCATACAGCAACTGGTTTTTATGGAAGACTTCAGAATCTGGCGAGTTGATGTATTTCGGCTTGATCTCGTCATTCAGGGCACGGCCGCCAAAGCCGACCACACGGCCCTTGGTATCACGGATCGGGAAAATGACTCGTTCACGCAGCAGGTCAAAATCACGGCCACTGTCGCTGGTGCGAATCAGACCTAAAAGTTTTAAGCCCTCAATATCCTGAGGAAAGGCTTTTTCCAGATGTTGCCAGTCTTCAGGCGCATAGCCTAAGCGCCAATAGGCAATGGTCTCTGCAGTCAGACCACGCTGCTTGAAGTATTGCTGGGCACTCGGGCTATTTGGGAGTTGGCGCTCATAGAACTGCGCGATATTTTCTAGCAGGTCGTAGAGGTTACCGTCTTGCTGAACTTCCGCCATCGGTAGGTGTTCAAAAGAAGCAAAAGGGTCACCATAAAAATCCTGTTCGACTGTCTGAAACTCTGCAAATGGATCGAAACTCGCCGTAGATGCAGCATTATTATTTTCTGTTGGAGCGTTATTCTGTTGCGGCTGAGTTTGTGGTGCAGTTTGAGCAGGCACGATTTTGGGTTTGGCTGCTTCACGTTTATATTTTAATTTATTGGAATCAGTATTGTCTTTAGGCAGTTCGATGCCCGTCTGGCTGGACAGGTCTTTCATCACTTCGACAAAATTACGGCTGCCAATGTCCATTAAAAAACGGATGGCATTACCGTTGGCCTGACAGCCAAAACAGTGAAAATACTGTTTGTCACGATAGACGTGGAAAGACGGTGATTTTTCCTGATGAAAAGGGCAGCAGCCTGAATAGGTACGGCCTGTTTTTTTCAGTTTTACGAATTGACCAATCACATCGACAATATCGGTGCGATCGAGAATCTGATCAATCGTATGTTGAGGAATGGCCATGGTCTGCTGAGCTTCTCGTGCTGGAATCTAAGGTCTAAATCACTGAAAAAATGAAAATAGTCTAGTTGGACATTGAATATTTCAAGTTCCTTTGTATACCTTTTGCACGTTTTGTTCAAGCCTGGGCAAGACAACGCAAAAGGGCAAGTATGATACCTTGCCCTTGAGGAAAATGCACCTGTAAAGCGCTGTCTTATTTGCTGATGCTGCCGGCCTTCTTTAGCTTTATTCAGCCGTTTTAGGACGATCCAGCAAACCAAATGAAATGCGATTGGTGATGCTGCGCTTTTCAGTTTCTGGCGTATCCGATTGTGCATCGGTGTCGGTTACAGTCTTGGCTTCTTTACCAAAAATACCCAGTGTCGCGCGGTTAAAGAAGCTGCCTTCACTACGCGCTGCACGCAGATTCACCGTCCCATCTGATTTCACCAGATTCGGATAATTCAGCTTTAATACATCCACATATTGCTGAGAAGTCGCTTTATCACCTAGCTGAGCATAGCCATAAGCAACCGTTGCCAGTGCTTCTGGAATCTGCGGAGTTTGAGGATAATGTTCAATCACCCACAAGCCACGTTCAACTGCTGCCAGATAAGCCTTACGCTTGATGTTGAAACGTGCTGCGTTCATTTCATGCTCAGCCAGTTCCTGACCGATAAACTGCATACGCTGTGCTGCATCCACTGCATAAGTGCTAGATGGATAGCGGCGAATGAAATCAACAAAATTCTGGTAAGCCACTTTCAGGTAGCTGACATCACGATGCGACTGTTTCAGCGAGGTATAACGCAGCAGGCCGTTATAGTTCTGTTCCATATTTGAGACACCGCGTACATAGTAGGCATAGTCGACATTTGGATGTTGCGGGTTCAGACGGATAAAACGCTCTGCCAGTGCGACCGCACCTTCATAATCTTTTTGCTGGAATTTTACATACAACAGTTCAAGCTGCGCTTGCGGGGCATATTGACTGGTTGGGAAATAAGTTTCCAGCGCTTCTAACTGTTTTGCTGCATCGGTATATTGATTACGATCTAGCGCTTTCTGTGCTTTTTGAATATAAACCTGTTCGCTAGATTCCGGACCTTTATCCACGACTTCTTTTTTTGGATTACTGCTACAGCCTACCATTGCCGATGCAATGCCTAACGTCACAGCAAGCATTGTCATTTTATAATGTGGTAGCGACATAAAAATTCCTCTGTTAATACGGGCAATGAGCTACAATTGCACTATTAAACCACTTTTGTCTGAATGAGCAAATGAGTCAAGCACAATCTTCCAATTCTAATATCCCTGATACTGATTTCAATTTACTTGAAGATTCTGAGGATGCAGATAACCATACTTCAGAAGCAACTGCAACACGTTTATCGTTGCAATTTCAACTGGATGAAACTTATATCGGGCAACGGATCGACCAGATTGCCGCAATGGTCTGGAGCGATTTTTCTCGAGAAAAATTAAAGCAATGGATTAAAGATGGCAATTTATTGGTGAATGGTCAACCGGTTAAGCCGAAATTTAAAAGTGATGGTTTTGAAACCCTGACTTTAAATGTTGAGCTTGAAGCGCAAACGCGCAGTCTGCCGGAAGACATTCCACTAGATATCATCTATGAAGATGACGATATTATTGTCATCAACAAACCAGTCGGTATGGTGGTGCATCCGGGTGCTGGCAATAGTTCTGGCACCTTGGTCAATGCTTTATTGCATCACTATCCGAAATCGGCTGAACTGGCGCGTGCAGGCCTGGTACATCGTATCGATAAAGACACCAGCGGTCTGTTAGTCGTTGCCAAAAATCTGGAAGCACAGTTTTCTCTTAGCAAACAGCTTGAGAAAAAATCAGTATATCGCCTGTATGACTTGGTGGTTTACGGCAATATTATTGCTGGCGGTACCATTGATGAACCAATCAAACGCCATCCGGTGGATCGTGTGAAAATGACCGTACTTCCAGGTGGTAAAGACGCGGTGACGCATTACAATGTCAAAGAGCGTTTCCAGCATTTTACCCGTGTTCAAGCCCGTCTGGAAACTGGACGTACCCATCAGATCCGTGTGCATTTTAGCTATATCGGCTTTGGCTTGGTGGGCGATCAGGTGTATATGCCACGTGTCCGTATGCCTGCAGGTGCATCGCAATTATTAGATGATACTTTGCGTGGCTTCAAGCGTCAGGCTTTGCATGCTGTACAACTCGGTCTGACCCATCCGCGTACCAAAGAAGAAATGACCTTTGAAGCACCGTGGCCGGAAGACTTTGCCAATCTGGTTGAAGTGCTGCGTACCGAAAACAAAGCCTATTAATCTTTTTATTTAGCTCGCGTCAAAGCAAGGAATCGAGATGCAATTTGTACCAGGACTTCCACAAGGTGTGTATGTCGGCCAGACTCGCGTTCACCATGCGAAAGTACAGCCATCCGCACAGCCTGAGCTTGCAGGTTTTAACTTGGCCTTGCATGTGCAGGATAATGCGCTACGGGTACAACAGCATCGTATGGCTTTATTGCAGGATTTCGCTGCCTTTGGCGTAGATAAGATTACCTGGATGACCCAGACGCATAGCACCATCTGTCATAGCATTAATGAGCAGATGCCATTTACCGCACTGGTCGGAGATGGTCTGGTGACGCAGAGCAAGGCACATGCTTTAATGATGATGACTGCAGATTGCTTGCCTGTAGTACTGGGAAATGCTGATGGCACAGAAGTTGCCAATCTGCATGCCGGTTGGCGGGGACTCGCAGGAGGTATTATCGAAAATACCATCGCAGCCATGCAAACTCCGCCGACCTGGGCCTGGCTCGGGGCGGCCATTAGTCAGCCATGTTTTGAAATTGGCGCTGAAGTAAAAGCTGCTTTTTGTAGTAAATATCCTGAACTGGACAGTGCATTTCAGCCCGGTGTACAGGCAGGTAAATATTATGCCGACCTGTATGCGATTGCGCGTTATATCTTGCAGCAACACGGCATAAATACCGTATTGGGCGGGGATCAGTGTTCTTATCGCCAGCCAGAGGAATATTTTTCTTATCGCCGTGAACCAAAAACAGGGCGTATGGCGACATTCGTGTTTATGGCATGAAAATGTTAAACTTAACTGAATTTTTTGGCTTTTGAGCGTTATGTCCCTATCTTCCAAATCTGTTGCGATTGTTTATCACAGTCCTTATGGACACACGGCTAAAGTGGCAAATTTTATTGCCGATGGTGCACGGGAAACCGGTGTTCAGGTGCATATGATGAATGTCGAACATATAGACTGGGATGTACTAGACGCCGCCGATGCAATTATCTTTGGTTGTCCGACCTATATGGGTAGCCTGACCTCTGCCATGAAGCTGTTTATGGAGCAATCCTCTAAGCGCTGGCTGGCACGTAGCTGGCAGGGAAAACTGGCAGCGGCTTTTACCAATGGTGGCGGACTTAGTGGTGACAAGCTGGCGGTCCTGCAGCAAATCAACCTGTTTGCCATGCAGCACGGGATGTTGTGGAGTGGATTGCCATTAATGCCGACAGGACGTGCCGTCACGGATCTGAACCGGATGTCGAGCTTTTTGGGTTTAATGACCCAGTCAGATAACGCACCGGTAGAAGTGACCCCACCTGAAGGCGATTTAAAAACTGCGTTCTGGTTTGGTGAATATATTGCTTTGACTCTAGCGCGTTTAAATAGCCATACTTAAAACCATAAAAAAACCTCCAAATGCGGAGGTTTTTTTATATTCAACTTTTAATCCATTATTTATGGAAAATTCGCGCTTTATCACGTTGCCAGTCACGGTCTTTTTCGGTGGCACGTTTGTCATGGAGTTGCTTACCTTTCACCAAGGCAATTTCCAGTTTGGCATGTGGACCTTTCCAGTAACACGCCAGTGGTACGCAGGAATAACCTTTCTGGTTAATCGCACCCATCAGCTTTTCAATTTCACGGCGATTCAGCAACAGCTTGCGAGTACGGGTTGCTTCAGGCACCACATGGGTCGAAGCGCTTAACAAGGGCTGAACCTGTGCACCAAACAAGAACGCTTCACCATTTTTAAAGGTAATATAACTTTCTACGATGGTCATGCGACCAGCACGCATTGATTTGACTTCCCAACCTTTTAATGAAAGCCCCGCTTCAAATTTCTCTTCAATAAAATAATCGTGGCGGGCACGTTTATTCAGTGCAATGGTACCGCCATTATTTTTTTTTACTACAATAGATGCTTTCGCCATAATCTGATACTTCCAAACGTGCTGCTATTGTACCGCAACTAGAAATAAGGTGAAGTTTTTTAAATTAATGAGGATTATTCACCAAAAAAACAAGTTTTTGCTAAAATAAGATTCTACATAACAAACAGAGTACAAATGGATGTCTAAAACTCGTGTGATTTATCCGGGGACTTTTGATCCAATTACCAATGGACATATTGATTTGGTAACACGCGCAGCGCGAATGTTTGATGAAGTCGTAGTGGCGATTGCCATTGGTCATCATAAGAATCCGGTATTCAGTCTGGAAGAGCGTGTCGCATTGGCGAAAGAGTCATTGAGTCATTTGGACAATGTTGAATTTGTAGGCTTTGATGGTTTGCTCGTCAATTTTTTCCGTGAGCAAAAGGCGACTGCTGTATTGCGTGGTTTGCGGGCAGTGTCTGATTTTGAGTACGAATTTCAGCTGGCAAATATGAACCGTCAGCTGGACTCCCACTTTGAAGCGGTGTTTTTAACCCCTTCAGAGCAATATTCTTTTATTTCATCCACTTTGGTGCGTGAAATTGCTCGATTAAGAGGTGATGTAACCAAATTTGTACCACCAAACGTGGTTGCGGCCTTCGAGCGTAAACTTCAACAAGGTTGGTAGCGTGTCTTTATATATCACCGATGAATGTATTAACTGTGATGTCTGTGAACCTGTATGCCCGAATGAGGCCATCTATATGGGTGAACTCATTTATGAGATTCATCCAGATTTATGTACAGAGTGCGTCGGACATCATGATCAACCGCAGTGCCAGTTGTTCTGTCCGGTGGATTGTATTCCACTGGATCCGAATCATGTCGAAACGCAGGAACAGCTGCAAGCCAAGTATGAAAAACTGACTGCTCAAAAAACATCAAGCAATTAGTCTCGATATTTGATACTATGCCGCTCGAAGTGAGCCAGACGATCGCTGCTGTGGAAATCTCCGTGATTGAAGCAGGGGAGGAAAGTCCGGGCTTCATAGGGCAAGGTGCCAGGTAACGCCTGGGCGGTGCAAACCGACGGCAAGTGCAGCAGAGAGAAGACCGCCTTCATTATGTTTTCGAGCAATCGGAATCGGAGGTAAGGGTGAAAGGGTGCGGTAAGAGCGCACCGCATGGCTGGTAACAGTTCATGGCGAGGTAAACCCCACCGGAAGCAAGACCAAATAGGAATCCATTAGGCATGGCCCATGCTGGATTCGGGTAGGTCGCTTGAGCGCATGAGTGATTGTGCGCCTAGAGGAATGATCGTTCACGACAGAACCCGGCTTATCGGCTCACTTCAACAAATTTTGATCAAACAGCACAATATGGGGTTGACGTGATTTACAGAAAATCCCATAATGCGCGCACAGTTTAAGGCTATGTAGCTCAGTTGGTTAGAGCACCGCACTCATAATGCGGGGGTCACAAGTTCAAGTCTCGTCATAGCCACCATATTCTGAAAAAACCCACTCCGATTGAGTGGGTTTTTTTATGCCCCAATTTTATTTTGATTGGTTTGAATATCAGAGATAGCGGATTTCAAAACTTGTAGGCAAATTTTAGCTGTTTGTTCTCTAGGTGAGAATTTTTCAGTCATTTGCTGAAAAGGATGTATGTAATTTCTAAAATCTCTTAATTCTTTGCTAAATCGATATGTATCTTTTTCAATTAAATTAATTGAATGAGATACTTCAATGAAATTATGAAGTGTCCATTGATCGAAGTTTTTTACTTTGCCATCTTTTTTAGGGCTACAGTTTGAAGTATTAAAAACCCTTGGATTTAAAGAAGCAATATTTAAGAATATTCCCTCTAATGTACTACCAGCTAATAACACAACGGAAAGGTATGCTTCAGCTTTAAAAGCTTTTTCAATTTCTATTATTCTACTTTTGATTACAGGCATTAAGGTTGGGATGAGATTTAACTGAGAGTAATCAAACTTAAATTAATGTTTTATAAAGTTATTTTCAATATTTTCATTATCTGATTGGAATTGTTCATCAAGATTGATTTTTGTAATAGGTGTAAGGTTAATTTCAGTGTTGGTTCTAGTAATTTGATATTTGTCGAATTGTAGATATTTATTGAACTCTTTAATTAACCCGAATCGCGGATAAGAAAATGACTTGAAAAATAAGAGGACTAGAGCCATCAGTTGAGTTACCACACAAAACCTAAAGCCCTAGTCCTGATGTTCAATAGTACCGAATTATTCTGCGTAATTGATGATTTCTTTCTGAAATTTGAAGCAACTTATTGGAAATTTCTCAAACAAAGCCATCATTCGTTAAGAGTCAGAACTGCACAACTTACACTTTCTGAAATTTGCTTTATTGCCATTTGGTATAAGTGCTCCCATTTCATTAATTTCAAAGCATTCTTCTCATGGTTGAAGCAGGATAAAAGTCATTTATTTAAAAGCTTACCCTGTTACCAAAGGATGATTCACCTGATCAATATGCATCAATTAGCACTACATGCTTTACATGTAGCTGTAATGAAAGGTCAATATAAACAATATTTATGGATTGATTCAACGACTCTACCAGTCTGTAAAAATCAACGTATTCAACGTCATAAATCATTAGCCAAAATTGCATCCCGTGGTAAAAGCTCAATGAGCTGGTTCTATGGCTGTAAGTTACATGTTGTTATGAATCAATTCGGTGAAATCGTTCGTTCCGCTTTCTCCAATGGGCATATTGCTGACATAAAAATGGTTGAACATTTGGTTGAAGGTTTCGAAGCAAAGCTTTATGGTGATCGTGGCTATATCAGCCAGGAATTAAAAAATAGATTAAAAGAACAAGGTATTGATTTGATTACCTATCATCGAAAGAACATGCAGTCTGTACAAGTTTGTGCATCAGATGAATATCACTTAAGACAGCGCAATAAAATAGAAACGTTATTCAGTTTATTGAAAGGACAATATAATTTAGTGACGAGTAAAGCTCGTAGTATTCATGGATTTCTAAGTGGGATTTATGCTTCTTTATGTGCATACCAATTAACCCATCGAAATAAGCCAACAATTCAAATTATGAAATCATTGGCTTAAGCAGGATTCGGGTTAATTAAATTATCTAGTCGATTTAAGTCTTCAATATAATTTATAGGATTAAATAAGTTTTTAATACATATATCTAATTTTGGTGTGCCATTTATTTGAGAAAGTCGTAGATCTGTGTACATCCATCTAGATGGAAAACCTTGCCCATATACATCTTGATAATCGAACATACCAAAAAAATCGATAATTTTTGGCCCTGATCGGTATTCGGTGATTTCATTGATTAAGTCACGAAGTTTTTCAAGTGTCTTAGTTGATAGATGCATATTTATTCAAAATAATGGTTTGAATTAAATATAATGTTTAGATCAAACTTTGTACATAATTAAGCAGTGATTTCACATCATCCGTTTGCAATTGCTCACGCATTTTTAAAAACTGCTTTTCATCTATATCGTAAATTTTAAGTGAAAGCAGTTTTTCGATATCTTCTTGCGGGAAACGGTATTTAATGATTTTTGCAGGTACGCCGCCCACAACTGCATAAGGTGGCACATCTTCAGTCACAACAGCACCTGTTGCGACCACAGCACCTTCACCAAGCTTTACACCGGGCATAATCATGGCACGAGAACCAATCCAGCAACCATCACCAATAATCGTGTCACCCGCAAGTTCAAAACCCCGTGTATCGAACGGAAATGCTGAAATCCAGTCGGTACGGTGTAATTGGTTGCTGCCCATCATAATCACGCATTCTGCGCCAAAACAGACGAAATTGCCGATATAGAGCTGATCAATCGGCTTCTCAGGCGTTGCAGGCTTATCATGTAAATAACGTACCACACAACGCTCAAAACCCTGATCCCAATAAGCTGAGTAGTATGAGTAATTCCCTTTAATGTGAATATTCGGATTTTTCACCGTTTTCGAAATAAACTCGAACTCACACCAATGCTTTACAGGAGAATTAATTAACTTTTCAGACATAAGGGAGATACAAAAAATAGTGAATAAGAAATTATACCTAATCGGGGTTTAAACTTGCTGAATAATATCTAAAAGACATTCGCGCACGCATAAAACAATGATTAAGCTGTGGTCGATGCTGGAGGAATACGAGCAATCACCTTAATTTCAAAATCAAAACCTGCTAACCACGTGACACCTACAGCTGTCCAATTAGGATAAGGCTTTTGTGTAAACACCTGATTTTTAACTTTCATGATGCTTTCGAACTGCTGTTCTGGATCAGTGTGAAAGGTGGTGACATCAACAATATCATCGAAAGTACAACCAGCCGCTGCCAAAGTTGCAGCTAAGTTTTTAAAAGCCTGTTCTACCTGTTTCTCGAAATCTGGTTCAGGAGAGCCATCTTCACGGCTACCGACCTGACCCGATACAAAGAGTAAATCTTCCGATTTGATCGCAGCAGAATAACCATGCTGTTCATACAGGGCATGGCGGTCTTGGGGAAATATCGCAGTTCTAGTCATGTCTATTCTCATTCAATATCTAATTTATCAGTGAGTGAAAGCAACTTGACTTTCACATACGCTTCGTATGTAAACATAATTGACATACGGTCCGTATGTCAATTAAAATTTTTATGATGATGAGGTAAAGTAATTCATGTCTGTTCGTGAACAAAAGATGGCGGAAACCCGCAAGAAACTGATAGAAGTGGCACGCCGTGCGTTTGCGGAATATGGTTATGCTGGCACTTCAATGGATAAGCTCACGGCAGAAGCAGGGCTGACTCGTGGAGCGTTGTATCACCATTTTGGTGATAAAAAAGGCTTGTTTGCTGCAGTGGTCGACCAGATCGATTCGGAAATGGCTTCATCTGCCCAGCAGCATCTGGAGCAGCCTGCTGATCTGTGGGAAGGATTGATGCTAGAAGGGCGGACCTATATTCAAAATGCCTTAAATCCGGAATTCCAGCGCATTGTGCTGCGTGACGGGCCGGCTGTGCTAGGCGATCCTGCACATTGGCCAAGTCAAAACAGATGTTTGCAGTCCACGCGTGAATGTGTTGAACAATTATTGGCAGTAGACCGAATTAAAACAGTTGATCCAGAAGCTGCTGCGATATTTTTAAATGGTGCAGCAATGAATGCAGCACTCTGGGTGGCTTCTAGCGAACATCCTGAGCAAGTACTCACTGAGGCCTTATATGCATTTAATTTATTTGCATCGGGGTTTTTAAAAGAAGCACAGAGTTAATCCGTTTGTAGGAAGCGGATAAAGGTAAAAAACCCCTCAATCGAGGGGCTTTAAATTAAATAGCTTTAAATTTTAAAGATATTCAACTTTCACAATTTCGTATTCAACTTCACCGTTTGGTGTATTGATTTTCACATCATCGCCTTCGTTTTTGCCCAAAAGACCACGTGCAATCGGCGAGTTCACTGAGATCTTGTTGATCTTAAAGTCTGCTTCGTCATCGCCTACAATTTTATAGGTTTTCTGTTCTTCAGTATCCAGATTTTCAATCGTGACAGTCACACCAAAAACTACACGACCATTCTGTTCAAGTTCTTTGACATCGATCACCTGAGCTGCACCCAGTTTGCCTTCGATGTCCTGAATACGGCCTTCGCAGAAGCCTTGCTGTTCACGTGCTGCATGGTATTCCGCATTTTCTTTTAAGTCGCCGTGTTCACGCGCTTCTGCAATTGAAGCTGTAATACGTGGGCGATCCACTGTTTTCAGTTGGTGTAATTCTTTCTCTAAGGCAATTTTGCCTTCAGGTGTCATAGGATAACGTTGCATGTTGTCCCTCAAAAGTCAGTTGAAAGATATAAAATCTATAAATAAAAAAAAGCCCGCCACCAAGAAGGTAGCGGGACTTCTTGGAAGCGAATTAACCTTTAGTTAGGTCTTGCAAACGATATACATCCATTGGCAATTTAATTGCTAAAGCTTGGCATACTGCATCCGCACCATTCAATGTAGTTGTGTTATACACTTTACCTTGAAGTGCTGAACGACGGATCGAGAATGAGTCTTCTTGTGCCTTTTTGCCTTCAGTCGTGTTAATCACAAGGTGGATTTCGCCGTTTTTAATACGGTCCACAATGTTAGGACGACCTTCAGTCACTTTATTGACACGTTCACATTCAAGACCAGCATCGCTAATCACTTTAAATGTACCATCAGTTGCAAGAATCTTGAAGCCTAGGTCAATCAATTGTTTTGCAATACCCGCCGCACGTGGTTTGTCTGAGTCACGTACAGAGATAAATGCGTGTTTGACTTCACCTTCAGTTGGAAGACCTGGTAAACGCTCATTTGCACCTAAAACAGCTTTATAGAACGCTTCACCAAATGTTTTACCAACGCCCATCACTTCGCCAGTCGATTTCATCTCAGGGCCAAGGATCGGGTCAACACCAGGGAATTTGTTGAACGGGAACACGGCTTCTTTGACAGAGAAGTGTTCAGGAATAATCTCAGTTGTGAAGCCTTGCGACTCAAGAGATTGACCAGCCATGCAACGTGCAGCAACTTTCGCTAAAGATTCGCCGATACACTTAGAAACGAATGGCACAGTACGAGATGCACGTGGGTTCACTTCCAGGATGTAAACGTCTTCGCCTTTAACCGCAAACTGAACGTTCATCAAACCGATCACGCCAAGCTCTTTTGCCATAGCCACGGTTTGACGACGCATTTCGTCCTGAATCTCTTTAGATAGAGAGTAAGGAGGAATCGAACATGCCGAGTCACCTGAGTGAATACCCGCTTGTTCAATGTGCTGCATGATGCCGCCAATCACAACGTCTTTACCGTCAGATACGCAGTCCACGTCAACTTCGATCGCATCATCTAAGAAACGGTCAAGAAGAACAGGCGCTTCGTTTGATGCTTGAACTGCATCACGTAAGTAGCGTTTAAGTTCTTCATCGTTGTACACGATTTCCATCGCACGACCACCAAGGACGTAAGAAGGACGTACTACAAGCGGGTAGCCGACTTTAGATGCTTCAGCCATACCTTCTTCAGCAGATTTTACAATGCTGTTGTTCGGTTGACGAAGTTGCAGACGTTGAATCATTTGCTGGAAACGTTCACGGTCTTCTGCACGGTCAATCGCATCAGGTGATGTACCGATAATTGGCGCACCGGCTTCTTCTAGAGCACGAGCCAATTTCAAAGGTGTTTGACCACCGTACTGAACGATAATGCCTTTCGGCTTCTCGATACGTACGATTTCTAAAACGTCTTCTAAAGTGATTGGTTCGAAGTACAAACGATCTGATGTGTCGTAATCCGTTGAAACTGTTTCAGGGTTACAGTTCACCATGATCGTTTCATAGCCGTCTTCACGCATAGCCAGGGCAGCGTGTACACAGCAGTAATCGAACTCGATACCTTGACCGATACGGTTAGGGCCACCGCCGATCACCATGATCTTGTCTTTGTTCGATGGATTTGCTTCACATTCTTCATCGTAAGTTGAGTACATGTAAGCTGTATCAGATTCGAATTCTGCAGCACATGTATCGACACGTTTGTAAACTGGCGTTACGCCCAGGTTCCAACGGTGTTTACGGAATTGCTTTTGTGAAATACCCATCAAGTCCGCAATGCGAAGATCTGACAAACCTTTACGTTTGAACGAACGGATGTTATCCGCATTCAAGTCGCCAAAACCTAAAGTTTTGATTTGGTTTTCAGTTTTGATGATGTCTTCGATTTGAATCAAGAACCAGCGGTCGATGTTCGTTGCAGCGAATACTTCGTCTAAAGTAAAGCCGTGACGGAATGCGTCGCCCACGTACCAAATACGCTCTGGACCTGGCACTTTAAGTTCTTGCAAGATCTTGTCGCGCGCACCTTCAGCACCCACTTCAATTTTTTCGTCAAAACCAGAAGCACCCACTTCAAGACCACGAAGGGCTTTTTGTACAGATTCCTGGAAGTTACGACCAATCGCCATCACTTCACCGACAGATTTCATCTGTGTGGTTAAAGTCGCATCAGCTTGTGGGAATTTCTCGAAGTTAAAACGAGGAATCTTGGTTACAACGTAGTCGATTGCAGGTTCGAACGATGCAGGTGTTGTACCGCCAGTGATGTCGTTTTTCAACTCATCAAGCGTATAACCCACAGCCAGTTTCGCAGCGATTTTCGCAATCGGGAAACCAGTTGCTTTAGAAGCAAGGGCAGATGAACGTGATACACGTGGGTTCATCTCGATTACAACCATGCGGCCAGTATTTGGGCAAATACCGAACTGTACGTTAGAACCACCAGTTTCAACACCAATTTCACGTAGTACAGCTAAAGAAGCGTTACGTAGTAACTGGAATTCTTTGTCTGTAAGCGTTTGAGCAGGGGCAACAGTGATTGAGTCACCAGTGTGTACGCCCATTGGGTCAAAGTTTTCAATCGTACATACGATGATACAGTTGTCGTTTTTGTCACGAACAACTTCCATCTCGTATTCTTTCCAGCCAATTAAAGATTCATCAATCAATAATTGTTTAGTCGGAGAAAGATCGAAACCGCGTTCACAAATTTCGATAAATTCTTCTTTGTTGTATGCGATACCGCCACCAGAACCACCCATGGTGAATGATGGACGGATAATTACTGGGAAGCCGAAACGTGCTTGAATTTCTAAAGCATGTTCCATTGACTCAGCAACGTCAGCTTTTGGACATTCAAGACCAATTTTACGCATTGCCTGGTCGAACAGTTTACGGTCTTCAGCTTTTTCAATCGCTTCTTTGGTTGCACCGATCAATTCAACATTGAATTTCTCTAAAATGCCGTGCTCATCGAGGGCAAGGGCACAGTTCAATGCCGTTTGACCACCCATGGTTGGAAGAACAGCATCTGGACGTTCTTTCTCAATGATCGCTGCAACAGTTTGCCAAGTAATTGGCTCAATGTAAGTTGCATCCGCCATGGTTGGGTCGGTCATGATGGTCGCTGGGTTCGAGTTGACCAAAATAACGCGGTAACCTTCTTCACGAAGGGCTTTACATGCTTGAGCACCTGAGTAGTCAAACTCACATGCTTGACCGATGACAATCGGACCAGCACCAATAATCAAGATGCTTTTAATGTCAGTACGTTTAGCCATGATGCTTCCTTAATTACTTCTTAGATGCTTCGATAAGTTCGATGAAATGATCGAACAATGGTGCGCAGTCATGTGGACCCGGGCTTGCTTCAGGGTGACCCTGGAAGCTGAACGCAGGTTTGTCTGTACGATGGATACCTTGGTTGGTGCCATCAAACAGTGAGCGATGCGTTACACGCAACACATCAGGCAGATTGCTTTCATCGACTGCGAAGCCATGGTTTTGAGAAGTAATCATCACTGTACCGTTATCAAGATTTTGTACAGGATGGTTCGCACCGTGGTGGCCGTGAGGCATTTTTAAGGTTTTAGCACCACTTGCAAGCGCAAGGATCTGGTGACCCAGGCAGATACCAAATACTGGAATTTCAGTGGTTTCTACAATTGTTTTTACAGCTTCAATTGCGTAGTCACATGCAGCCGGATCGCCAGGGCCGTTCGATAGGAACACGCCATCTGGATTCAGTGCAAGTACATCAGCAGCAGGAGTTTGCGCCGGCACAACAGTCAGTTTACAACCGCGGTCTGCGAGCATACGTAAGATGTTGGTTTTGACACCGTAATCGTATGCAACAACATGGAATTTAGCTTCTGGTTGAGAGAAACCTTTGCCTAATGTCCAAGAGCCTTCAGTCCATTCAAAACCTTCAGGGTCGCAACATTCTTTTGCCAGGTCTAAACCGTTTAAACCACCGAATGCACGTGCTTTTTCAAGCGCTTCAGCTTCAGTGATATTTTCGCCAGCAAGGATACAGCCATTTTGCGCACCTTTGTCACGTAAGATACGTGTCAGTTTACGCGTGTCGATATCCGCAATTGCCACAACATTGTGTTGTACCAAATATTCAGCTAATGATTGGGTGGAACGGAAGTTACTGTGCAGTAAAGGCAGGTCGCGAATGATCAATCCGTTCGCCCAAACCTTATGAATACGACCTGATTCAGCGTCTTCTTCATTGCAGCCTGTGTTACCGATATGTGGGTAAGTCAGTGTCACAAGTTGCTGTGCATAACTCGGGTCAGTCAAAATTTCTTGATAGCCAGTCATGGCAGTATTGAAAACGACTTCACCAGTCGTACTACCCGATGCGCCAATCGAAGTACCTTTAAAGATAGTTCCGTCGGCAAGGGCTAAAATTGCTGGGGTGCTCAAACCAAAGCTCCTGAAATTTAGGCTGTAAAAAAGCGAGAAGACGAAAAAAAAGGAAGGCTATTTTTTAAACCTACCCTCCTATGTCTGCTCGCTTGAACTTAACACGGCATTATACGCAGAATGCCCCCCAAAGTCCAACGGCTTTGCAGCGAAAGTATGAGATAAATGGCTTGCTTTTTGCATGGAAGTCTGTTTTGTAGGCAATGTGAAAAAATGTAAGCAATTAATAATTGTCAGACAAATCAAATCTTAATTTTTATCAAATCTACTAATATAGCTTAGTCGATATAACAATAGGAACAAGACAAATGGCTACAGCACCTAAATCTACTACATCTAAAAAAATCACTCCGAGCGTGGTGACTGAAACTGCCGAGAAGCTTGAAAAAGTAGCAGTCGAGGCTAAAGATCAGGCAATTGGAACCATCGAGGAAAGTAAGGAAAAGCTTGAAGTTGAAGCCAAGCAGTTAAGCGACACTGTGCAGGAACAATTGCGTCAATTTAAGCAGGAGGTGTTACAGCGTATTGATACTTTGAAGGAGCAGATTTTCGGTTCACAGAAAGAATTAACCGAATTAAAAAGCTTTATCAAGACAGAATTCAACGCTGTCGTCGAAGACTTATCCAATCTGGGTAAAGAACTGAAAGAAGATGTCAGCCAGATTTCGACCAAACATAAGGAACATCTGACCGATACTTTTAAACGTTCTAAGGACAGTACCATTGAAGTACTAAAAAAAGTCAAACCCGTGGTGAAAACAGAGAGCTCAGACAAAAGTCCTGAGCTGAAAAGTTAGGCTGCGCTGAAAGGCCGCTAGTTAAAAAAAGGAGAACAATCAAATGTTCTCCTTTGTCTTTATGCAGCAAAACGGACTCACAATAACAATTAAAGGGGGTCACGATGCAACAGCATTTTGTAGGTGTACTTATTTTACTGATATTGATCATGCTACTGAATCTGGAAAGCGGATTGGGGCGCATACTTTATCTGGGTGTAATCGTATTATGTCTGGGAGTACTGGGACTGGTGTTTGGGACCATTCTTCTGATGATCATTACTTTTCTTTTATTCTTTATGCTGCTGTGAAAACCATTCAGGAACAGCATCATCTGCATCATTAAAATATGAACGTTGAAAACGATAAAAAATCTAGAATAATTATACAGAGGATCAATCATTGTTGAGCGATAAACAAAAACGTGAGACTTTAAGTCTCACGTTTTATTCGCCTGTTACACTTTAAATAGCTGATGCACAGCGTCAATCTATTTAAAATACATGCAACCAGTCACGTTTATTATGAAAATCTGCCTGAGGACTACTATGCTGCATGGCATAGTATTGATCACCTTGTGAGGTTTTTAAAACAGCAGATAAACCCAGGAACAAGTTTTCCCATTTCAGTTTATGTGTTGCCATAAAATCAGTCAGATCCACACTGACATTGAGACCATAATGCGTACGTTTGAGCTGGTTCAGCTCAATATCATCCGCAGCTTGCGGTGGCATCTCTTCAGGATAACGGTATTCTTCGAATTGATAAGCCTGCCAGGCCTGAGAAGGGGAAAGATTAATCTCACGATAAAAATCTTCGCCCTGAACCCCAATAAAAATTTCAAAGCAGGTCTGTTCCCACAGGAAATCCTGACGGGGATGTGCCGTCACCATATCGGGCCACAAGATGTACTGATTGGGATCACGGATCCAGAAGCCCACATTTAAATTGTATGGGCCTTGCTGTTCGATGGCGGCAACCAGAGAGATGGCCTGAAAACGGCGATCAAATGCGCTAAGCTCGTAACTTGCCATAAGTCCTGTACTTAGTTAGACAAATGAGCGAAACGGACAAGGTTGGACAATTTTTGGTTTTGTTTCGCAGCTTTCTTGTAAAGCAGTGCAATTTTACCAATAGTTTGAACCACTTCAGCACCAGTCGCTTCTGAAATTTCAGCAATCAGTGCTGCACGCGCTTCACGATCTTCAGCTACGATTTTCACTTTAATTAGTTCGTGATCGTTTAAAGCACGCGCCAATTCTTCGATGACATTTTCAGTCAGGCCTTTGTCACCCAGCATAACGACCGGGTTTAAAGCATGTCCGATTTGACGTAAACGCTTACGTTCCTGAATAGATAAAGACGCCATGAGAGATAACCTGAATTTTAAAACGGCTTAGTATAGCAAAAGCAAAAAACAAACGCTTTAAATTCTCAGGAAATAATCATTTCCAATATCTCTTCATAACGAGCAAAACTCCTCGATTTAGATACACATGTATACTGCAAAATATGTCTTTTTCACGTACAATTAATAATTAGACGTTTTTTTATTTAGAGAGTTATGGCTACACGCATTACCAACCAAAAGTTATCTAAAAGTAGTCGTGATTGGATGAGAGAGCATTTAGACGATCCTTATGTGAAAAAGGCACAAAAGGACGGCTATCGTGCGCGTGCAGCATATAAGCTCTTAGAAATGCAAGAAAAGTACAAGATCATCAAACCCGGCATGACCGTGGTCGACTTGGGTGCAGCTCCCGGGAGTTGGTCACAAATCGCCGGTAAGTTGGTCGGCGACAAAGGTTTATTGATTGCATCTGACATTTTACCAATGGATGCATTACCTGATGTGACTTTCTTGCAAGGTGACTTTCGCGAAGAAGAAGTCTTCCAGCAATTGTTAGAAATTTTAGATGGTCGTACTGTAGACGTTGTAATTTCAGATATGGCCCCCAATACATCAGGTAATAAGGCTGTAGATCAACCGCGTCAGATTTACTTGTGTGAACTTGCACTGGATTTTGCCAACAAGGTGCTAGGCCCTAAAGGTCAATTTGTGGTAAAAGTTTTCCAAGGTTCAGGTTTTGACGAATTCCGTAAGCAAGTGGTTGATAGTTTTGATGTTCTGAAAACATCTAAACCTTTGGCATCACGTGCTCGCTCCAAGGAAGTTTTCCTGATCGGGCAGGGACGTAAGAAGGCTTTAAAATAAGTCTACTTGCCAAGTCGTTAAAAATTGTGCATTTTGTACGTTTTTAGATAATTGTAAGTTGATTTACAGCTTAAGTATTAAGGTCACCCTGAACAGGGCATGATCAAATTAGATTGGAATGGGAATAAAGCTTTGAGCGATCTTTTTAAGAATGCCGTATTGTGGCTCGTGATACTGGGTGTGCTGGTGTTAATCTTCAGCAACGTCAGTGACCGCAATCAACCGACTACAATGAACTACTCAGAGTTTGTTGCCGCGGTCAATGCTGGCCAAATTAAACAAGTTGTGATTGACGGCGAAAGAATCCGTGGCGAAAAATCGAACGGTTCAGAGTTTGAAAGTATCCGTCCGGCAGTTCAGGATCCTGAACTGATGCCAAGCCTGATTAAAAATAATGTTGTGGTTGAAGGTGAAGCACCACAACGTCAAGGCTTGCTCATGCAGTTGCTTATTGCAAGTTTCCCTGTACTTTTAATCATTTTGTTATTCATGTTCTTTATGCGCAACATGGGTGGCGGTGCAGGTGGTAAAAACGGCCCAATGAGTTTTGGTAAATCTAAAGCCAAAATGCTGTCTGAAGACCAGATTAAAGTCACTTTCACTGATGTTGCTGGTTGTGACGAAGCCAAGCAAGAAGTCGTTGAAATCGTAGATTTCCTGAAAGATCCAACCAAATTTAAACGTCTGGGTGCGAGTATTCCACGCGGTGTGTTAATGGTCGGTCCTCCAGGTACGGGTAAAACCCTACTTGCCAAAGCCATTGCCGGTGAAGCGAAAGTTCCATTCTTTAGTATTTCAGGTTCTGACTTCGTTGAGATGTTTGTCGGTGTCGGTGCATCCCGTGTTCGTGACATGTTCGAACAGGCGAAACGTCATGCGCCATGTATCATCTTTATTGATGAGATTGATGCAGTCGGTCGTCATCGTGGTTCAGGTACTGGTGGTGGTCACGATGAACGTGAACAGACACTGAACCAGATGCTGGTTGAAATGGATGGCTTTGAAGGTAATGAAGGCATTATCGTGATTGCTGCAACCAACCGTGCAGATGTATTGGATAAAGCACTTCTTCGTCCAGGTCGTTTTGACCGTCAAGTTGTGGTTGGCTTGCCAGACATCAAGGGTCGTGAACAAATCCTGAATGTACATTTGAAAAAATTGCCTTCAGTGACAGGTGTGGATGTTAAAGTTCTTGCACGTGGTACACCGGGCTTCTCGGGTGCGCAATTGGCAAATCTGGTGAATGAAGCTGCACTCTTTGCTGCACGCCGTAACAAGAACACCGTCGATATGCATGACTTTGAAGATGCAAAAGACAAGCTGTATATGGGTCCTGAGCGTAAATCAATGGTACTTCGTGATGAAGAGCGTCGCGCGACGGCTTATCATGAAGCAGGTCATGCGATTGTTGCTGAAAGCTTGCCAGGCACAGATCCTGTGCATAAGGTGACGATCATGCCGCGTGGCTGGGCTTTAGGTGTCACCTGGCAGTTGCCTGAATTTGACCAGACCAGCCATTATAAAGACAAAATGTTGAATGAACTTTCGATTTTGTTTGGTGGTCGTATTGCTGAAGAAGTCTTCATTAACCAGATGTCGACTGGTGCTTCAAATGACTTCGAACGTGCAACTAAAATGGCACGTGCGATGGTGACCAAATACGGTATGTCGGACAAACTCGGTGTGATGGTCTATGAAGAAGATGCGCAGCAATCTTTCATGGGCAGTATTGGTAGTCGCAGTATTTCGGAAACCACACAACTAGAAGTTGATCGTGAAATTCGTCGCATTCTGGATGAACAATATAAAATCGCACGCGATATCTTGGAAAGCAAAAAAGATATTGCCCATGCGATGGTGAAAGCCTTGATGGAATGGGAAACCATTGATCGTGATCAAATCCGTGACATCATGGAAGGTCGTGAGCCTCAGCCACCGAAAGTCTATGTTGCAGATAATCCTGTGATTGATGTAACCCCAGATGATGGTCCGTTGACTCCTCCGCCATTGCCAGCGAACTAAGCTCAATAAAAAAACCACCTTCGGGTGGTTTTTTTATGCTTGTCATTTTTGTCATATCTTTTTGAGTGTTATATTGAGCGATTAAAAATGAATAAGAAAAACAAAAATGAATATGCCTGTTCTGGAATCCAGTGTTTACCAGCTTCGTCTTGAACCGTTGAGCTGGGAACATTTTTCTGATTTAGCCATCGCATGCGCTGCAGAAAATTTAGGCGAGATTTTATATAACTCAGTGCCTTATCTGCATAACTTAAAAAAATATTTTACTCAGGCTTTTGAACAGCAAGCTCAAGGTGAAAGGATGGCTTTTGCTGTGATCGATTTAAACTCCCGCCAAGCAATTGGGACCACCAGTTATCATGATATTAAGACGGAAATTCCACGTTTTGAAATTGGTTTTACGTGGTATGCCAAGCGCTATCACAGAACCTATGTAAATCGCGTCTGTAAATATCTTTTGTTAAGACATGCTTTTGAAAATTTAAATGCTCAGGTCGTCGGCTTTCGGACTGATCATCTTAATGTCACGAGCCAGAAAGCGATTGAAGGAATAGGTGCCAAGCGAGATGGCATCATTAGGTGTCATATGCTGCGTAAAGATGGACAGACTATTCGAGATAGCTACATCTATAGTATTTTAGAAAGTGAATGGGCAGATGTGAAAACATTATTACAAACCAAGATAATGCAATATTCTAAAAAAAATTACTTCGAAATCTAGGTCCTGGCCTTATTCAGCTTTGCTTTATTTAATTATCCATAAGACAATATTGGGGTTATTGTGAATGAGTATTGAATCATGCAGCTGATGCCTTTGTTACCACATGTATGGACATTTGGTGATTTAAAATTGGACTTATCCCAGCCGCATGTAATGGGGATTCTCAATGTCACCCCGGACTCTTTTAGTGATGGTGGTCGGCATAATCAAAAAAAAGATGCGGTTGCCCGCGCACTGGAAATGATGGCTGAAGGTGCCACGGTAATTGATATTGGCGGTGAGTCGACCCGTCCAGGTGCCGCAGTGGTAGAAGTGGAAGAAGAAATTCGCCGCGTCGTGCCTGTGGTGGAAGAACTAGCTAAACATAAGGTCATTCTTTCGATTGATACGTCGCAACCTGAAGTCATACGCGCAGCGATTCGGGCCGGAGCGCATATCTGGAATGATGTTCGTGCATTAACAAAGCCGAATGCATTGCAGACTGCAGCAGAGCTGAATATTCCAGTGATCATCATGCATATGCGTGGTGAACCAACCACCATGAATAATCTGGATCAATATGAAGATGTCACTGCTGATGTGATTCGCGAGTTATCCCAACGCGTTCAGGATGCTTTGGATGAGGGAGTAAAAGCAGAAAATATCATGATCGATCCGGGTTTTGGTTTCGCTAAAAATGCCCAGCAAAATTTAAAGCTGTTGCAAGAGTTTTATAAATTTACAGAAATGGGCTATCCGATTTTATCTGCTTTATCTCGTAAACGCTTTATCGGAGCAGTTCTGGATGGTGCTGAACCGCAAGCGCGTGCAGTCGGTTCGGCAACAGCACATTTATTGAGTATTCAGCAAGGTGCGTGTATGGTACGGGCACATGATGTTAAGGCTACAGCCGATGCGATTAAAATCTGGCAGGCTATGCAAACAGCTTAGAACTTCAGGGTTGAAAATTAGCATCTTGGCAATGTTGTTTGGCTTTTAAGCAACAATATGCTATATAGGCACGCTTAGATTAGATAGTCATCCTTTAGAGTGCCTGTAATGTTTGCAGATTTACTTCTCCCCATGTTCGATGATGAATATTATCCCGATATTCTGGTTGCTGAAATCAAGCAGCACATCGAACGTTTTGCCCAAAAAGTCGCTAAATCAGGTTTGTCAGATCAAGAAATTTATCAGCTTGCCAATCTGACTGTGGCTGATATTAATGTCATGAAACCTCAGTTTGAAGATCTGGATTCATCTCTGGATGATACTGCCGCTGATTATATTGCTGAAGCCATGATGATGGTGGTGCAAGAGCACGGCCTGTTCGAGATTGAAATGGAAGAGTTGATTACCAACCGTGAATGGTGATTTAAGAAAACCCTGCAGCTGCAGGGTTTTTTAATGTCTGTTGAAATAATCTTTAAAGTTATTAAAGCGAATCGAGCCTAATAATAGTTGCTCTTCATTCATACATTGCTGATAGAGATTCTGGTAATAAGCTTGCAGATTTGAGTGGCCCTGAACCTGTTGTGGTGTTTTTGATCTGGATTGTTGATAAGCCCAAAAAGCCAGTTGCCGGAGTTTCTGCAATTTGATCTGATCAATTGCGCTACAGGAACTTTTAAATAGAGGTTCCAAGATCACAGCGCCAAAAGAGGATAGCGCTAAAATGATCATGCTAATGATGACCAGCACATCCGAATGAACCAGATAAAGGTTAAGCAGCAAACATAGAAAAATTGGAATTTGCAGATAGAGACAATTTTGCAAACGCTGACTATAAGCTTTGGAGCTGAATTGCGCCTGATATTGTGCATGCCAGATATAGGGATACAGTAGTGCCAGCAGCACAATTAAGGTGACATTAAACGCAATCGTGGCATTTTTAAAAAAATAATATTCCAGAAATACTGAGCTGAGACTACAGGCTACACAGACCAGAAGGGACAGTAAATTAATCGCGATAACAAACTGGATATTTTGCAAGGCATTAAATTTAAAGCGGCTATAACGCAGTTTAAGGAAAAAAGCGTCTGGATGACGTAATTGTAATGTAGCGAGATCAAAGTGTTTTAATTCTGACATGGGGATTTCGCGCTAAAAGAATAAAATTCAGGCACAAAAAAACCAGCCTAATGCTGGATTTTTTATTGCACCATTTTAATAAATATTAAAATGGTGCCCGAGGCCAGACTCGAACTGGCACGCTTTGTGGGCGGGGGATTTTAAATCCCCTGTGTCTACCGATTTCACCACTCGGGCATGTGCGCAATAATAGAGGACGAAATAAAGCTTGGCAAGCAAATTCCGAAATGATTGCTTTCTTTTCAAGCAATTCCGTGGCTTCTATTCTAAAAATCAGCAAATCAACGTTTTTTAAAATTCAATATTTGCAGATCTTTAAGATGGCCAATGAAAAAGGATAGAGAGAACTATGAATTTTCATCCAGATAGCTGTCGACATCTAGATGCTTGATCGTTTTACAATATTGATGCTCATATTTCAGCAGCCGCGTATATAACCCGGCATAGTGATTTAATTGCTGTTTTAGTTCGGCATACCGAGGATCATGGCTTGAATAAAAACGTAATTTTAGTCGGATCAGGCAGGTTTGTTTATAAGCCCAAAAACAGATTTTACGTAATTGTTGTAGCTGATAGTGCTCAGTATTTTTACTATTTTCCTTGAATAAATTTTCTCGATAAAAGCGCACAAAACCAAAGCTCACGCCAAAGAAGAATAAGCTCCACATCAGCAAACTGCTTTGTATAAAGACCAGATTTAAGGCTTGCATCAGAATCACAATAGCCATCTTGATCGGGGTATGACGCAATAACTGATACAGCGAATAAGAAGAATGCTGAATCTGGTACAGAATCAAGGTGAGACTCAACATCAGGAACAGTAGAATGGCCAAAATGGCATAACTCTGTGCCTGAAATTCACTGATTTGCACAAAAGATTGCTGTACGAGATCTCCTAACATCAAACTGATGGGAACAAAAATCATGGCGGCCGAGGCCCAAGGAATTAAAAGCTTGGCTTTATCCCAGATTCCACGGATTTTAATCTGACTGTAAAAAGGTAATTTCCTTTAAATGCAGTCGGATATTGGCGCTTAAGTTGCTGCAGCAACAAAGTCACTTGCGTAGGGGGCATCATCCAGAGATTGATTCAGAAATAGACACAGGCACTATAGTCGATTTGACGCAGAATCACAGGACAAATCCATTTTCAGCGCTTATCATTGCTTTAATCACGAAGATTTTAGTTTTTTAGCCACGAATTATGCGAAAATAGCCGATTCAAGATTTATTTTTTTAAGGACAGTTTATGACTGATCAATCTCCTGAGGCGTTAAGCGACATCGAAATTTTAGACATCCTGCAAAGCATGAAAAAGGATGAGCTAAATACTGAGGCGAAAGAAGTGATTCGTCAGGGTGGTAAAGCTGGTCGTCAGGAAGCGCATAAAGAAGCGTTAGTGGCATTGAATCAGTCATTTGAAGACAAATTTGTCGAAGCGGTATCTTTGGCTTTGGGCCTGAATACGGCACAAATCAAAAAAATCCGTTATAAAAAAGACCGCGTCCGTATTTTAAAAGCGCGCGGAATCGACTATATGGCGATTGATGGCGCTGAAACGGCACAAGTGCTGTCCCAGATTGCACAAGCGATTCTGCGTGAAGATGCGATTGTTACCCATGACCTGCATAATATTTTTCCATTCTGGAAAGAAGGCTGGCCTATGGTGCAGTTCGACAATGCTTACAAGATTCTAGAAGATGATATCCAGATTCACTATCAAGCTGTTTTAGATGCATTGTTAACAAAGATCTAAGCACCTCAATAGATGTAAAAAAGCACCGTTAGGTGCTTTTTTATGATTGAATTTACTGGTTTGAATAAAACAAACTTAAAATAAAACTGATAGGAACGATAAATAGTCGTCCCCATAAAATCAAAGGTATGGCCAAATACTGTCCCCAACTCATGGTTCGGTCATAATGGCCACGGTGACGCTGGTAACCATAAGGGGTAATGATGCAAGCAAAAATCAATAAAATGATCGCTAAAAACAAGAACAGCGGATTTTGTTGTTGAGCAAAAAAGAAATAGATTAAATACAGTCCTGAATAAAAACTAAAACAAGCCAACAGCGCAGAAATGGACATCACTCTATCCTTATGATTTTTATTTTAAAATAGAGGAAGAATCAGATTATTCTGATTCTTCCTGAATTAATGGATTGATTTCAATGATCCGAGTCACCAGCAACTGGTCAATCTTGAAATGATCGACATCGACGACTTCAAATTTATAACCGGCATGAATGACGGTATCGGCAGGACGCGGAATTTTACGCAGCTTGAACATCATAAAACCAGCCAGTGTTTCGTAATTTTCCTCATCTGGCATTGAGTCGATTTCAAGCGCATGTTTCATGTCTTCAATTGGCGTGCTGCCTTCAATCAACCAGGAATTATTGTCACGCTTAATAATTTGCTGATCGGCTTCAATTGGTGTCACCCAGTCGCCCATTACAGTAATCATAATGTCGGAGAGGGTAATCACCCCAACCACCAGCGCATATTCATTAATGACGACGGCAAATTTTTCCTTGGTCGAGCGAAAACGGTCCAGAACTTCCGATAAAGTTAAAGTATCCGGAATGGTCAGGACATTACGGATGGTATTTTCATTTAACTGTAGCAGCGACTGGTTATTCAGAATCCGCACCAGAATATCTTTGGCATCGACATAGCCAATCACACTGTCGATGTCATTGCTACACACCAGAAACTTGGAATAGGGATATTCCGCCAGCTTTTGCCGAATACTTTCTTCTGGTTCATTTAAGGTAAAGAACACCACATTCTCACGGGTAGTCATACTCGAAGGTACATTACGCTCTTCCAGCTCGAATACATTTTCAATGAAATGATGTTCCTGTTTTTGCAGTACGCCAGCTTGTGCACCTGCATCCATCACTGCGGAAATATCATCAAAGGTAATATTATCATCACGAATGGTATTCACTTTAAACAGACGGAACAGCATGTTGGCAATAACATTAATGAGCCAGGCCAAAGGCTTACAGACTTTAATGAAAATCTGAATGGGTTCAATGACCGAGACTGCGATCTTTTCTGGCGCAATCATGGCCAGACGTTTCGGCATCAAGTCTGCAAATAAAATAAATAAAGAAGTGACGACAGTGAAGGAAAGTGCAAAGCTAATGTTTTCAGCCCACGGACCCTGGTAAAAGCGGGAAACAAAATTAAAAATATAAGGACGGAAGGCTCCTTCACCTAAAATACCGCCAAGAATGGCGACTGCATTTAAACCGATTTGAGAGGCTGCAAAGAAGTCAGCAGAATTTTCTTGTAGATCTAAAACTTTTTGAGCGCGATGTTCACCCGATTCAGCCAGAATTTTCAGTTTGACTTTACGGGCACCTGCGAGGGCGATTTCTGTTAAAGATAAAAAACCGGCCCCCGCGATGAGTATTAAGATAATCACGATATTTTGTAAGAGGCTCACAAATCCACCTGTGGATGAATAGTATCTTGGGATATTTTTAACACAAAAAAAGGCTTGAGGTGTAAAAACTACCTCTCAAGCCTTCAAAGTATAATCTTAAAAAATAAGAATTTAGAAGAATTTGAGTTTAATAGTGTGAAAATTGAGAGTTATTGCTCAGGAATTCACGATTTTCTTCTTCAATCATTTGACGCGCAACATACAAAATCAGCTGACGTAACCAGCGATGTGCAGGGTGATGATGCAATAGAGGGCACCATGCCATTTTGAGTTCAAATTCGGGAATATAAAATGGTGGATCTTTCAGAATTAAATTATGATTCTTGGCTTGCAGGCGTGCGATCCGTGAAGGCAGGGTTGCCACCAGATCGACATTGGAGGCCAATAAACCTGGCATTTGATAATGACGGGTAAAGACCGAGATTTTACGTTTCTGGCCAATACGTTCCAAAGCCTGATCGATCCAGCCTAAACCGGCCTGTTTCTCCGGGTTGACCCCGAAGCCCACACCCATACCGGTTTTAGAGACCCAGATATGCTGTGCATCCAGATAGCTTTTTAAGTTCAGGTTGGTTGCAGCCGGATGTTTATTGTTTAATAAACAGGAAAAACTGTCACGCCAGACCAGAACCTGATGAAAACTTTGCGGTATTTCATTAAAACGGTTAATCGCCAGATCAACTTTGCCTTGTTCCATGTCGCGATATGACACGTCACTTGGGGTTAGGAAGTCTAATACTACATTCGGTGCTTCTGAACGTAAGGCTTTGACCAGACGCGGAACCAGCGTTGCTTCCGCATAATCCGAAGTCATGATCCGGAACACACGATTTGAGGTATAAGGACGGAACTCGGTACGTGGTTCCAGAATCATCGACAAGTCAGCCAGTGCATCCCGAATACGTGGTTGTAATTCTAAGGCACGTTCGGTTGGGGTCATGCCTTCAGAAGAACGGATCAGGAGGGGATCATTAAATAAATTGCGTAAGCGACGTAAAATGTTGCTCATGGCAGGTTGGGTAACACCCAATTGTTCTGCTGCACGTGTGACATTTTTTTCGCGAAGAAGTACATCAAGATAAATTAATAGATTGAGATCGACCCGCTCCAGATTCATAAAAGAAATACCGAGAATAAATACAAGAAATTATGATGATTATGCCATAATTGCCGGGCCTTGTGTAAAGCGCCGATGAAAAAAAGCCATGTGCTCACTGATAAAGTTTACAGAATTAACACAGGCTTAGACTCTATTATTTACAGTGTACATAAGAAAAAAGATGCACGTTAAATGGACCATCATTTAGCCTTTTTTATAGATTGGGATGAAAGCCCTCTTTTCGCTTTAAAAGAAAATCATAAAAGCTATTCTTGCATTCAAGATTTGAGTGAAAAGTAAACTAAATCAAGAATTCCTTGAGTTGAATAAATCATCAAAGATCAGCATTTTTTAAAAATAAAAGGACATAAAATCCATATCCAGACTTAAGTCTAATGAATTATTTTTAAGCAACATGCGGAAATTTTATTAATTTTTATTTTTAAATAAATATATATAAAACAGCGATTTAATTTAATTAATTAAGATTGTACTAAGACTTTGATCTACTCATTTTTTAAATAAATACTGAAGATTCTTGCAGACTATTGGATTAATTTTCATAAGCCCACTAATCTTTAGCTATCCCAACGGATCGTCGAAAATCTGAACAAGTCATTGAGGGTGTGATTTGAGCGGTTCGTTGCAGAAAAATCCTAATATTATTACAGGAATATATCATGACTACATACCAAACAGCGATTGATGCAATCCGCGAATTAAAAGCGAAATTCGGTAACACTTGGGCAGACATCAGTCCTGAAGATGCTGCGCGTATGCAACTTCAAAACCGTTTCAAAACTGGTTTAGACATTGCGAAATATACAGCGGCAATTATGCGTCGTGATATGGCTGCTTATGATGCAGACTCTAGCAAATACACTCAATCACTAGGTTGCTGGCACGGTTTCATCGCGCAACAAAAAATGATTGCGAACAAAAAATACTTCGGTACAACTGAACGTCGCTACATCTACCTTTCTGGTTGGATGGTTGCAGCGCTTCGTTCAGAATTCGGTCCACTTCCTGACCAATCTATGCACGAAAAAACGTCTGTTCCTGCATTGATCGAAGAAATCTACACATTCTTACGTCAAGCTGACGCGAAAGAATTAAACGACTTGTTCCGTGCACTTAAAAAAGCACAAGAAGCGGGCGACACTGCTAAAGCAGCTGAAATCACTTCACAAATCGACAACTTCCAAACTCACGTTGTGCCAATTATTGCGGACATCGACGCTGGTTTTGGTAACGAAGAAGCGACTTACTTACTTGCTAAGAAAATGATCGAAGCGGGTGCTTGTGCACTACAAATCGAAAACCAGGTTTCTGATGCGAAACAATGTGGTCACCAAGCTGGTAAAGTAACAGTTCCACACGAAGACTTCATCGCGAAAATCCACGCTCTTCGCTATGCATTCCTGGAAATGGGTCTTGACGACGGTATCATCGTTGCACGTACTGACTCTGAAGGCGCTGACTTGACTCAAAAAATCCCAGTGGTTAAAGAGCCAGGCGACATCGCTTCTCAATACATCAGCTACTTAGATACAACTGAAATCGACATTTCAGAAGCTCAAGAAGACGAAATCCTGATCAAGCGTGATGGTAAACTTCACCGTCCTAAACGTCTTGCTTCTGGTCTATACCAGTTCCGTGAAGGCACGCAAATCGACCGCGTTGTACTTGACTGTGTAACTAGCCTACAAAATGGTGCTGACTTGCTTTGGATCGAAACTGCGACTCCAAACGTTGCTGAAATCGCTCACATGGTTAACCGTGTACGTGAAACAGTTCCAAATGCGAAACTTGTTTATAACAACTCGCCTTCGTTCAACTGGACTTTAAACTTCCGTCAACAAGCATATGACCGTTGGGTTGCTGAAGGTAAAGACGTTTCTGCTTACGACCGTGCTAAGTTAATGAGCGCTGAGTACGATGCAACTGAACTGGCTGCTGAAGCTGACGAAAAAGTTCGTACCTTCCAAGCTGATGCTGCTCGTGAAGCGGGTGTGTTCCATCACTTGATCACACTTCCGACTTACCACACAGCTGCGCTTTCTACTCATGAGCTTGCTCAAGGTTACTTCGGTACTGAAGGTATGTTGGCTTATGTTGCTGGCGTACAACGTAAAGAAATCCGCGGCGGTATCGCATGTGTTAAACACCAAGCAATGGCTGGTTCTGACATCGGTGATGACCACAAAGAAATCTTCGCTGGTGACAATGCATTGAAAGCTGGTGATGATTCTAAAAACACAATGAACCAGTTCAGCGCTTAATCCGCTCAATTGATTCACCAAAAAACCCTGCATCTGCAGGGTTTTTTGTTTGGAAAAATGCTATTAATAAATAGGGAAGAGCAATCTCAAGAATGTGCTCAAAAGGGATTATCCATAATTTCTCCATGATTGGTTTTTTATCGCAGCTTTTATGTGTTTAATTCTTGCATTCTAGCGCTATGTCACTGAATATTTGGATATAGCATGCTTATGTTCTGCATCAATTTACCCCTATTTAATTAAAAGTGACCCGGACTTATGCTGTCTAAATTTTTTATCCACCGCCCGATCTTTGCTGGGGTGCTGGCGATTGTTGTCATGGCAATCGGCTTGTTCGCAGTGATGAACCTGCCAGTGGAACGTTATCCGGACATTGCCCCGCCAAGGATAACGGTGGCAGCAACTTATAGCGGCGCTTCTGCGGAAACTGTGGAAGAAAGCGTGACTCAAGTGCTGGAACAGCAAATCAAAGGCATTGACCATCTGCTGTATTTCAGTTCGAGTAGTGATTCTTCAGGACGCAGCCGGGTCAGCATTAGCTTTGAAAATGGCACCGACCCAGATACTGCACAGGTTCAGGTACAAAATGCGATTAATGGGGTACTAAACCGATTACCGGAAGATGTACAACGCCAAGGCGTTAATGTCTTCAAATCGCTCGGCGATACCCATATGGTGATCAGCCTGTATGATGAGTCGGGGCGCAGCAACAATATTGAACTTTCCGACTATCTGATGACCCATCTGGAACAGGACATTTCCCGGATTGAAGGCATTGGTGAAGTCGATGTTTTTGGTTCACAATATGCGATGCGGATCTGGCTGAATCCGGCAAAATTAAAACAATATAACCTGATGCCAAGCGATGTGCGTGCTGCGATTGAAGCCCAGAATACCCAAGTCGCTGCTGGTGCGATTGGTGATTTGCCCGCTATAGATGAGCAATACCTGAATGCCAAAGTTACTTCGGGTTCACGGCTAAAAACCGTGGAAGAATTCCAGAATATTATTGTCAAATCGGATCGTGCCGGCAGCTTTATTTATTTGAAAGATATTGCGCGGGTGGAACTGGGTGCTGAAAATTATCAATCCTATAGTACTAATAATGGTTATCCATCGGCTGGTCTGGGTATTTCGCTGGCCTCAGGTGCCAATGCCATTGCCACCTCTAATCTGATTAAAGCTGAAATTGCCCGCATTTCCCAGCAATTGCCTGAAGGCTATAAAATTGCTTACCCGCGTGACAATACGCCTTTTGTACAAGAATCAATTAAAGAAGTGGTCAAAACCCTGATCGAAGCCGTGATCTTGGTCATCATTGTGATGTTCATTTTCTTGCAGAACTGGCGTGCCACTTTGATTCCTACCGTGACTGTTCCAGTGGTGATTTTGGGTACGATGGCGGTGCTGTATGCACTGGGTATGAGTATCAACACCTTAACCTTATTTGCGCTGGTTCTGGCGATCGGCCTGTTGGTGGATGATGCGATTGTTGTGGTGGAAAACGTCGAACGGTTGATGCATGAAAAGCAACTGTCTGCCAAGGAAGCGGCCCTGGAATCCATGCAGGAAATTAGTGGAGCACTGATCGGGATTACTTTGGTTTTGACCGCAGTCTTTATTCCGATGGCTTTCTTTGGTGGTTCGACTGGCGTGATCTATCGCCAATTTTCTATCACTTTGGTTGCGGCCATGTCGCTGTCCTTAATGGTGGCATTGATTCTAACCCCAGCATTGTGCGCGCTTATTCTAAAACCGAATCCTAAACCGGCAAAATGGGCATCCTGGTTTAACCAGAAACTGGATCATTTAAAACATCGTTATCTGAATTTGTCTAAACTCACGGTCCAGCGTCAGGCAATCTGTTTGCTGCTGTTTGCCGGATTGATCGGTGTGTTTGCGCTGTTCTATCATGCCTTGCCGACCAGTTTCTTACCGAGTGAGGATCAGGGGATCTTAAGCTTGCAAATCAAATTGCAGGAAGGCGCTCCGATGAAAAATACCATTCAGATCGGTGAAGAAGTCCGTAAGTATTTTCTGGATCAGGAACAAGCTAATGTCAATCTGGTGATGATCCGTTATGGGCGAAATTTCTCTGGAACTGGTCAGAACCTCGCGACCGGTTTTGTAGCGTTGAAACATTGGGATGAGCGTTCCGGTCAGGACAATACTGCACAAGCGATTCGTGAACGGGCTTTGAAGCATTTCCAGAGTAATCGCAATGCACAAATTAATGTGTCCATGCCAGCTTCAGTCAATGGTCTGGGACAAACCGATGGTCTGGATTTCTGGATTCGAGACATCAATGGCAATGGCCGGCAATATCTGGAACAGCAATTTAAAGCGCTGGAAGCTCGGGCGGGCAACTATACAAGCTTTGAAAATCTGGGCAAGCGTTCTAATCCTGACAAAGCAGAACTACGTGTCAATATTGATCAGAAACAGGCCATGGCCAACGGCCTGACTCAATCGGCAATCAACAGTACTTTATCCAGTGCTTGGGGCGGCAGTTATATCAATGACTTTATTGATCGTGGTCGGATTAAACGGGTGATTATGCAGGGTGATGCTGAATTCCGCTCTAAGCCGGAAGATCTGGCACAGTGGCATGTACGAAATGACCAAAATCAGATGGTGCCTTTCAGTAACTTCTCGCAAGTGGGCTGGAGTGGTGGTCCTGAAGTGGTCAACCGCTTTATGGGGTATACCGCATTGCAAATGGAAGCCGATCGGGCCAAAGACAGCAGTTCCGGTCAGGCCATGCAGGATGTGGAAGCTTTGATTGCTGAACAGGAGGGAGTCGATGTGGTCTGGAGCGGTCTTTCCTTTGAGGAAAAACAGTCCAATAATCAGGCGATCTGGCTGTATCTGATTTCAATTGGCTTTATTTTTCTGTGTCTGGCGGCTTTATATGAAAGCTGGAGCATTCCAACCGCCGTGATGTCGGCAATTCCACTGGGGATTGGCGGCAATATTATTTTTAGTTATCTGGCTGGTTTCCCGAATGATATCTATTTCCAGATTGCCTTGCTGACCACCATCGGTCTGTCCTGTAAGAATGCTATTTTGATTGTAGAATTTGCTTCATTAGCGCAGCAACAAGGCAAATCGGTAGTAGAAGCGGCACTAGAAGGTGCCTCTTTACGCCTACGTCCAATTTTGATGACTTCTTTGGCCTTTGGCGCAGGGATTTTACCGTTGGTCTTTGCTACAGGGGCAGGTGCGGTGAGTCGTCAGGAAATTGGGGTGAGTGTATTTGGTGGTGTTATTTTTGGAACTGTGCTGGTGCTGATTTTTATTCCATTTATGTATGTTTTGATTCGTCGCTTGATAAAGAAAAAACCAATTATTGAATAAATTTATGGTTTTTTTATAAAAAGCCTGACTCAGTCAGGCTTTTTTCTGGCTAAATATCGAGGATTTGATTAATACAAAAAATATCGTCATATTGCAGCATGATCATTAAAATTATTCACATGAAAAATTAGGATACATAGGGATCAGGACAAACATCTCTTGAATGCCAGACTTTTATGATGAGCTGCTTATGCCGACAATTTCAGAAAAAATCCAGCATATCCAACAACAATTACATTCTGAAAATCACGACATCGCTGTAGGTTTACTCAGTCAGCTGAATGTCGCCGATCAGGCGCGCATTTTAAGTCGTTTAGATGCTCGGCAACAGGCCCGAATTTTAAGGGAACTGAATGAACCAAGCTTGGTCTATGCTTTTATGCCCCTAGGGCAGCAGTTAAACGTGGCACAGCACTTATCTATTTCAGAACTTGTTCCCATTCTGGATGCAATGCCTTCTGATGATTTTGTCGATATTTATAAGCAGTTTTCGCCGCCGCTACAGCTGCAATTGATGAGCGCATTATCTGAAGAATCCCAGCAGACACTCAAAGATCTGGCCATCTATCCGGAAGGCACGGCTGGGGCCATGATGAGCTCAAGTTTTGTGACGCTATCACCTGATTTAACCATGGATGAAGCGATACAGGCTTTACGTGTGGTGGCCGCCGGGCAGGAAACCCTGTATCTGATTTATATTGTCGATGCAGAAAAACGGCTGATCGGTGTGATTTCCCTAAGGCAGATCATTCAGGCCTTACCTGAGCTGAGCATTGCCGAGGTGATGCAACGTGACGTCATTTCTGCCCAAGTAACAGATGATCAGGAAATTGTAGCTCGAGCCTTGGCCTATTATGATTTTATTGCTCTGCCTGTAGTTGATGCACAGCAAAAACTCTTAGGAATTGTCACCTATGACGATGCAATGGACATTGTCGAAGCCGAAACTACTGAAGATATTTTAAAGTCGGGTGCAGTGACGCCGTTGACTGAATTGAGCCTTAAAACTGCCCCGATTTTGACCTTGTATCAGAAGCGGGTCTTCTGGCTGGTCATTCTGGTTTTTGGCAGTCTGCTCTCTGGAATTGGCATTGCACACTTTGAAGAGATCATTGCCGCGCATATCGTGTTGGTATTTTTCTTACCACTTTTGGTAGGGAGTGGCGGAAATGCCGGTTCGCAATCCGCCACCTTGATGGTGCGTGCCTTGGCCACAGGCGATGTCGAATTTAAGGACTGGTTTAATTTGCTCAGTCGCGAATCTCTGGTGGCGCTGTGCTTAGGCGGCACCATGGCGATTGCGGTATCCATTCTGGGTTATATTCGGGGAGATATTATGGTAGCTGTGGTGCTGGCCATCAGCATGCTCGGGATTGTGTTGATGGGCTGCCTGATCGGCATGAGTCTGCCTTTTATTTTAAATAAACTCAAACTTGATCCTGCCAGTGCTTCGGCGCCGTTGGTGACTTCCATCTGCGATGCTACTGGTGTGATTCTGTATTTATTTGTGGCTTCCAAATTATTGTTTTAATTCACAGATTGATACATCAGCGTATAAAAAATACTTTATGCTCATGAAAATCAGCATTATTTCTGGAATAACCTATGCCTGAGTCTGGACAAAAACCAAAACTAAGCCAACAAGAGGTGATACGTCTGGAACGTGATCTGGCCAAGTTTGCCAATATAATGGATTCCGTAGTACGTATTCCGTTTACCAAGCAAGGAGTGGGGGCAGATGCTGCTTTGAGTACGATTCCGGTTGCGGGAGATATTGCCGGTTTTGTATTGACCTGTTATGCCATTCATAAGGCCAAACAGATCGGGGTTCCGAGTGCCAAACTCAATCCAGTGATGAAGATGGCGGCGATCGATGCGGTAGTAGGATTTATTCCGGTGGCGGGCACGGTCTTTGATATTTTTATTCGGCCCAGTCGCAAGGCGCTCGATGTCGTGCATCGGCATATTCGCGAGGAATATCAGATTAGCAGCGACCGGCATGTGGTACACCCATTTTTGCATGAAAGTCTGGAACGCAAACAACAGCAATCTGCATTCTGGCGCAATCCCGTGGTGGCCTGGATCTGGATTCACATCCCCGATATTTTAGGTACTTTATTCCTGATTGTATTTGTCTTCGCGATCGGGTGGGGTGCTATGGCGCTGTATCAATGGTTCAGCCAATGATAGGTCAGCTAAAGAATAATTGAATCCAATAAAAAAAGCCTGCAATTGCAGGCTTTTTTTGAATCAAAAATAAAGTTTTACTTAAGCACAATCAAGTTGTTGCAATGCAGCGACACGTTGTTCGATGCTTGGATGCGTCTGGAACAATGCAGCAAGGCTAAAGCCTTCTTCTTTACCCGCAGAAATCGCAAATGCTTTCATTTCTTTCGGCATGGCATCTGGCATTTCAGATTCTGCCTGTAAGCGCAGTAATGCTGAAATCATGGCTTGTTTACCTGCCAGACGTGCACCTGCTTCATCAGCACGGTATTCACGGTGACGAGAGAACCACATCACAATCGACGATGCCAAGATACCGAACACGATATCCAGCACAATAGTAATCACGAAATAGGCAATACCCGGGGCTTCACCTTCTTCACGACCAAAGACATTGCGGTCAATAAAATCACCTGCGACACGTGCGAAGAACATCACGAAGGCGTTCACAACACCTTGGATTAGTGCCAGAGTGACCATGTCACCATTGGCGACATGACCAATCTCATGCGCTAATACTGCACGAAGTTCGTCTTTGTTCATACGCTCAAGCAAGCCAGTTGATACCGCAACGAGAGCATCATTTTTGTTCCAGCCGGTGGCAAAGGCATTCGACTGGTAAGAGGGGAAAATACCCACTTCCGGCATTTTAATGCCTGCACGCTGAGAAAGTTGTGCAACTTCTTGGAGCAACCAGGCTTCAGCTTGGTTACGAGGTGCATTCGGGTCAATCAGTTCAGTACCCGTGGTCTTTTTCGCCATCCATTTAGACATGAACAGGGAAATCATTGAGCCGACCATACCGAACACAAAACAGATGACCAACAGGTTGCCTAGATTCAAGCCACCTGCGCCATGGTAACTACCGACACCGAAGAGTGACAAGATAATGCCAGCTACAACCAGTACCGCGAGGTTGGTTAGCAAGAACAAACCAATCCGCATCATTGAGAAATCCTCTTATTATAGAAAAATAATCTGATTATTAAATGTAAATCATTGAAATCAATATGCGGTGAAATCGAGAAGAATTCAAGGAAAAAATAGCATTTGGCTACAAAAAACACAGGATATTTTTTGTGCAAATTGAAACATAGGTCTTTAAAAACAAAGCTGTTTAGGAGTTATTCACTTAAATATATTTTTGCAGATGCTGACGCATTCGCGGTGGCATATGAGCCTGCCGGTGCATCGGTGAAACTGCCATCCGCTTGAGCAATGATCTGACGCTGATACTTGGCAGCCTGAATATTGGAAGCTGTGGTGGTTTCAATCGAATAATTGTCAGAACTGGCAATCACACGGCCAGTATCAGAAGATGCTGTATAGGCAGCACTATGATTACCTAGACCTTGAGCATATAGGTTCTGATAACGGCTGCTGACACGACGGACATAGTCCTGAGTTTCACGAAACGGTGGTACGCCCTTATATTTGGCAACATTACCTTCACCGGCATTATAGCCGGCCAGTGCCAAGGTGGTATTGCCATTAAAACGTTTCAATAACCAGGCCAGATATTTGGCACCTGCCATAATATTCTGCTGCGGGTCATAAGCATTGCTGACATTAAAACGACGGGCAGTCGCGGGCATGAGTTGCATTAAGCCCTGTGCACCGACTGGAGAACGTGCCTGCACATTAAAACCGGATTCGGTATGCATCACGGCTTTAATCAAGCCTTCAGATACACCATAGGTTTGTGCTGCCTGACGGATGATCGAGTCATAGGCATTTTTATTTTTACTATAACTTGGCAATACCGAAGCTTCACTTGAACCCCAGTTGCTATAACTGTGAATATTGCTGTCTGGATAATAGGTTTTCTTTTCTACCTGTAGATGGTTATAGCGACTTTTCTTATTGGTCAATAAAGTACTGCCATTACTGTCACGTAATTGATAGATCGTTTGACCGGCATAAGCAAAATGACAACAGCTTGCTAATAGCAAACCACTGATCCCATAACGCCCCAAAACATACACATTTATTTTCATTGTTTATATTAAGTAAACACAAGCGAGAAAAATTCAATAAAGAGTTTAACAAAAAATTACGGAATGAAAAGACTTGTGCGCTGCATTTATAAACGAGTTTGTAAATGCAAGTCATTTTTTACATTTTAGCAGTAGAAAAAAAAATATGATTTAATTTAAAACCTTAGGCTTGACAGGTTTAACTAATTGATTTTTATAAATAATTAAATTGATCAAAAAATGATCAATTCAAAGAAAAGCCTTATCTTTTGAGCCGGACAAGTTGTCAAGTCTGTTTCAATCCACAAAGTTATCCACAGCTTTTGTGGACAACTGTGGAAAAGTCCAAAAGATAAGCATCTTGACTAAAAAATGAACGCAATCGTTCAATATATCAATCTAAATAAAACATGAAAATGAAACTAATAAGACATTTTCATGAAAATAAATTCTTTTGATGCGATAGCGGTCCGAATCGGCTAAAATTGCGCGGTATTTTTTTTATGGGTTAATCTCGTCTATGTACTCGCCAGTTGAGTCCGAACAAGGATTTAATTTCAAACCTGAACTGCCAACAAGCTCAGCCTACTACCGTTTGTTGAAGAAGCTTCGCCGCCAGGTCGGACATGCCATTCGTGACTTCAAGATGATTGAAGAAGGCGATAAGGTCATGGTGTGTATTTCTGGTGGTAAAGACAGTTATACCCTGTTGGATATCCTGCTACAGTTCAAGCGCATCGCACCGATCAATTTCGATGTAGTGGCTGTGAATCTGGACCAGAAACAGCCAGGCTTCCCGGAAGATGTATTACCGCGTTATTTAGAAGAAAATAACATTCCGTATTACATTTTGGAAAAAGATACCTACAGCATCACCAAAAAGTTGACGCCTGAAGGTAAAACCTACTGTGCAGTCTGTTCGCGTTTGCGTCGTGGTTCTTTATACGGTTTTGCGCAGGAAATTGGTGCGACCAAGGTTGCCTTAGGTCATCATCGTGATGATATCCTGGCGACTTTCTTCCTGAACCTGTTCCATGGCGGCAGCTTGAAAGCTATGCCACCAAAACTGTTGTCTTCAGACAAAAAGAACATTCTGATTCGTCCACTGGCCTATGTGGAAGAAAAAGACATCATTAAATATGCAGAAATGCGTCAATTTCCAATTATTCCATGTAATTTATGTGGCTCTCAGGACAACCTGCAGCGCGCAATTATCAATGACATGTTACGTGATTGGGATAAAGCACATCCAAAACGTCTGCACAGCATTTTTGGCGCATTGCAAAATGTTTCGCCATCACAGCTGGTCGATCGTGAATTATTTGATTTTGAAGTTCTGGATAGCCAGCGTGAATTCGACTTCAAAGGTGGTGATTCAACTGAAGAAGCGGTGGAAGGCGAGAACCGCCGGATCAATATGGTTAATCTGGGCTTTGCTGCAGACTAATTTTAGAACGTGTAGACATCAGCCCGCGGGTTGATGTCTGCTTATAAACATAAATAAAAATAGAACTACAAAAATTGAACGGCGCGTACAAAATTCGTTAGCCTTTGCGCTAATGATCATGATATAACAAAGCACAAGCATAATAGCTTCAACATGATGTCGTCTGGATAGTCGACACAAATGAACAAATAATTTGAGGAAAGATCATGCCTGCTTTTTTAACTGATGATTGGTTTTCAACTGTAGAAACTCTAACTGCGCAAGCTGGCGATTTGAATTTGCCACCAGCTTTGGCGAACCTTGCGATTAATTTGGTTGTAGCGGACACTACAGGTAATACTGAACTATCTTTAGATGGTGGGGCAATCAAGAAAGGTTTGTCTTCAAATGCCAAAACCACGCTGAATATGGATGGCGAAACTCTACGTAAAGTTTTCCTGGAATTTGATATGGCTGCTGCGATGCAGGCCTTCATGACCGGCAAAATCAAAGTACAGGGTGATATGTCACAATTGATGGCACTTCAAACTGCAAAACCAAGTCAGGAACAAAAAGATTTGTTCAAGAAAGTACTTGAAAATACCACGGCTTAATTCTACTAAGACATTAGCCTGAATAAAGACGAAAAAAGCTTACCCTGAGGTAAGCTTTTTTTATGTCATTTTGATTAATGCTAAGGTTTTAGCTTAGATATTCACCAATTGTGGTGTGGTCTTGATATGTTCCAAATAAGCACGAATGCGGGTCACATATTGTACCGCTTGACGGTAGCGACCATTATTGGCTTTATTCTGATCCAGATAGGCATATAAGTTCACCCAGTTATTCGGGTTCTTGCCTTGCGACTGAATGCGCTTTTGCAACTGATTCACTGCACCTGGGCCCATATTATAAGCTACCAGTGCAAACCAGTTCCGATCTGGAAAAGGAATATGATCATAGCGACTAAGCATTTGATCATAATACTTGGCACCACCCTGAATGCTTTGAGCAGGATCGGTACGGTTACTCACGCCCATGGCTTTTGCTGTACTGTTGGTCAGCATCATCAAACCACGCACACCCGTCGGAGAAACTGAATTCGGTTTCAGATAAGATTCCTGATAACCAATGGCCGCCAGTAAATGCCAATCCAGGTCATACTGCTGCGCTGTCTGTTTAAAACTCGCTTCATAGATCGGCAGACGGTTGTTCAAATCACGTTGAATGGTGGTCCAAGATTCCTCTTTCACGACATTCTGATTATAAAATGAAGCAAGCTGCTTGATGGCACCACTTTGTTTGCCTTTGCAGACAAAAGCACTGGCCGTCTGGCTCAAAGGATCTGTAGCAGATTTAAACACCAGATTTAAATTGGTATTCAAGCCATTACTCGACAGAATCGATTCATCGCCACAAGTGGCTGAGAATGACGTCAAACGCTTGTTTTCAATGGTGCGTATATCGGTGGTCGTCATAGCCAGATTGGCTTTACCCTGAGCAACCCATTGTAGGGCAGTCTGATTATCAGGAACGATTTTAAAATCGAGCTTTACATTCAGATTGTTGGCATAGTTACGAACCAGATCATAACCGAAGCCATGTAGATGTTGTCCATCCTGGAATACGGTAGTCGGATTTTCAACCGCAACCACGGTCAACTTATTGCTATTGACCACATGATCAAACTGAAGTGTGGTCTTACTTGCATTGATACTGTGTAGGGGAATAAATGCAGTGCTCAGTACAAGTGCTTTCAAAGGGAGAGAAGAAATTACAGATCTTAGGCAAAGCCTCGACCCAGTGGATGAACTACTGTGCATGTTGTCTCCGCTACAAGTAATTTATGCCCTAAAAATCACAGCCAACAAAGCCAGAAATTTTAACAGTTTGATAAATTCAATAAGGGTTGGGCAGTCATGACGTCATTCAAAATGACAAGAGATTTAAAGATAATTATGTAGAAAAACTACATAGATTAAAAAGTAAGCATTTCCGGAAGTTGCTGGCATATTAATGATCTAAAAAACGATTGTCAAATTTTGTACACAAATTATTTTTAAAAATAATTTTAAGATACTGAAATATAAAGTTAATTTTTTTGGAATTTTGCCATTGTGTTAAAATGGTAAATAAAATAAGCTGTTTGTAAGTTAAAACACTGAAAATATGATCAGCAAGACGTATGAAATCCAACTTAATCACCCGTGCTGGACACGATAAATTGGTGGCAGAACTTAAGAATCTCTGGCATGAAGAGCGTCCTGAAATTACCAAAAAAGTGAACTGGGCAGCCAGTCTCGGCGACCGTTCTGAAAACGCAGACTACCAATATAACAAGCAAATTTTGCGTAAAATTGATCGACGGGTCAGGTATCTCGGCAAGCGCCTAGAAGAGCTAAAAATTATAGATTTTTCCCCGGAGCAAGAGGGTAAGGTCTATTTTGGTGCCTGGGTAGAAATTGAAAACGAAGAAGGGGAACAAAAAACTTTACGTATTGTCGGTGTAGATGAAATTTATGATCATCATCCGCAGCATATTTCGATCAGTTCACCGATGGCACGCGCGTTATTAGGCAAGCAGGTCGATGATGAGGCCGAGGTATTGACCCCCTCCGGCAAGAAACTTTGGTTCATCAACTCAATTCGTTATGAAAAGCCAGAAAATTCAGCAGATTAATGTAATTGATTTTATTTTGTGCAGTTGATGCAGTGAAAGCATAAAAATATTTGCCAAGCATGATTTTTGTTTATATCATGTCGGCCATGGAAGCGTGGCAGAGCGGTTTAATGCACCGGTCTTGAAAACCGACGAGGGTGTGAGTCCTCCGTGAGTTCGAATCTCACCGCTTCCGCCAAATTTTAAAAACCCAGTCAATTTGACTGGGTTTTTTTATGTCTGAATATTTTTTCAGTTGTTGATCCGCTTGATGCTGAATGTGGTTATTTCTCTCATTATTCTCTACTGAGTTAAATACAACTCAAGATCATTTCAAGATTCAAATCTTTGAATGAAAATGCCCAGGTTGGCTTTGATTTCGGATGATTTTTAGCTGAATAAGCCGCTTTTTATAGAAGTTTCGCTAAATTTTATTGCCAAAAATCTAATTTATTTATATGATGGCGGCCAAGGAAGCGTGGCAGAGCGGTTTAATGCACCGGTCTTGAAAACCGACGAGGGTGTGAGTCCTCCGTGAGTTCGAATCTCACCGCTTCCGCCAAATTTTAAAAACCCAGTCAATTTGACTGGGTTTTTTTATGTCTGAATATTTTTTCAGTTGTTGATCCGCTTGATGCTGAATGTGGTTATTTCTCTCATTATTCTCTACTGAGTTAAATACAACTCAAGATCATTTCAAGATTCAAATCTTTGAATGAAAATGCCCAGGTTGGCTTTGATTTCGGATGATTTTTAGCTGAATAAGCCGCTTTTTATAGAAGTTTCGCTAAATTTTATTGCCAAAAATCTAATTTATTTATATGATGGCGGCCAAGGAAGCGTGGCAGAGCGGTTTAATGCACCGGTCTTGAAAACCGACGAGGGTGTGAGTCCTCCGTGAGTTCGAATCTCACCGCTTCCGCCAAATTTTTAAAACCCCAGTCGAAAGATTGGGGTTTTTCTTTTTAGGCTGCAGATCTTGAATATTAAATTCTTCAGTCCTTAACTTAATTCATAAAATCTTGAAAAATGGACGTATCGGCCAAATATAGAGTCAGAGGCGTCAACGCGCTATCATACGCCCAAGCATCATATGGATCTCATTATGAAAATTGTCGCAGATGAAAATCTGGCATATACCGATTATTTCTTTTCCGAATTTGGTGATATTCAACATCGTGCAGGGCGAACCTTAAGTGCAGATGATGTCAAAGATGCCGACAGCCTGTTGGTACGTTCAGTGACTCAGGTCAATGAAGCACTGCTACAGAATAGTTCGATTAAATTTGTGGGCAGTGCCACCATTGGTACAGATCATTTGGATATTGCTGCATTAGAACAACATGGGATTCAGTGGAGTAATGCGGCCGGCTGTAATGCGCAAGCGGTGGCTGAATATGTCATTACCGCATTATTGCAGGTACGTCTTGAATTACTCGATGCCAATGCGACATTTACCTTGGGTATTGTCGGTTTGGGTAATGTCGGAACCCGTCTGGCTTATATGGCGAAACTTTTGGGCTGGCGTGTGATCGGTTGCGATCCTTTTGTGCAAAGAGAGCAGGTTGATCAAGTCGAATTTCATGAATTGCTGCAACAAGCAGATGCAATTTCGATTCATGTTCCTTTAACCAAAACAGGCGCATATCCAACCTATCATTTATTTAATGCTACTGCATTGGCAAAAATGCAGCCTGACGCGATCTTGATTAATTCAGCACGTGGGCCAGTCATTGAAGAGGCCGCGCTAATCCAGGATATACAGGCGACACACCGAACAGTGATTTTGGATGTCTTTGAACACGAACCGCTGATTTCAGCAGAACTGCTGGATCTGGTGACTTTGGTCACTCCGCATATTGCCGGCTATAGCCTGGAAGGCAAGGCACGTGGTACTCAGATGATTTATGAGGCTTTTTGTCAAACTTTCGGTTTTGCAGCCAGTAAACAGTTTGAAACGCAGCTGCCTGTCTGTGAGCAGTTTTTTCAGGGGCAGGATTTAAAAATGGCATTGCAACAGCATTTATCCCAAATTTATGACATTGCTCGTGATGATGCCAATCTACGCGCCTGTCTCAAAGAAGGCAAAATCGATCAGCAGGCATTTGATCATTTACGTAAAACTTATCCGCTGCGTCGTGAGTGGGCAGCTCATGGTGGGCCGAAGGCATGACGATGACGTATCAACCTACTTGTAACCTTCAAGCCATGTATGCGCGTGCGAATTTATATCGTCAAATCCGTCAATTTTTCGCTGAGCGGGATGTATTAGAGGTGGAAACACCGATTTTGTCTCAAGCCGGTGTGACTGATGTGCATTTAGCCTCGGTACAGGCCCAGCGCCATGTGTTGGGTAAAGCGCATACCCATTATTTGCAGACTTCACCTGAATTTGCCATGAAGCGCTTATTGGCCAGTGGCAGTGGACCCATTTATCAAATCTGTAAAGTGTTCCGTGATGATGAGCATGGGCGTAAGCACAATAGCGAATTCACCATGCTGGAATGGTATCGTCCGGGATTTAGCTTAAAAGATCTGATGTTTGAAGTATCTGATCTGTTGAATGTGACCTTGAAAGCACGTTTTGGCGAAATACGTCCGACCATTCTGAGTTATAAGCACGCGTTCATGGATCGTCTGGATCTCAATCCGCTTCAGGCAACTTTGCAGGAATTGAAAGATTGCTGCCGCCGCGTCGGTTTAAGTCTGGATTTGGGCGAGGATCGTCTCGGTTATATCGACCTATTATTTTCACATATGGTTGAACCGAGTCTGGGGTTTGATACCGCAGTATTCCTGACCGATTTCCCCCCTGAAATGGCCTCTCTGGCGAAAACCCGAATCGATGAAGAGGGTGAACTGGTCGCCGCACGTTTTGAGCTGTATATCGAAGGTTTAGAATTGGCCAATGCCTATGATGAGCTGATTGATGCCGACGTATTGCGTTCGCGCTTTGAGGCGGATAATGCAGAACGGGCCAAGCTGGGCTTGCATGTCATGCCGATCGATAAATATCTATTGGCAGCTTTACCGAATATGCCGGAATGTTCTGGAATTGCCCTTGGAATTGACCGTTTGTTGATGATTGCAACCAATCAAATGAAACTGGAGCAAGTGATTACTTTTCCGGCAGATATTTCCTGATGGTACTGATCCAATATTTCTTAATTCCTTTTGTGATAAAGAGAAATTAAGCTATTAAAAAAGCACCCGAGGGTGCTTTTTTATTATTCAATCGCTACGGTTTGTTGTGCTTTGAGTTCACCGAGTGCCTGAATCCTTCGTTCAATCAGCATTTCACCAATATCCGGACCCTGAATATCGGCAGGCAGGTCTTGTGCCTTGATGGCGCGTACGGTTTGCATGGCATCGAGGACATATTGTGCTTGTGGATAAGCACGATCTTCCAGACCTAGACGGCCACGTGAATCACATTCACACGCCTGGACGAAAGCTTCGACACGTTCAGGGCGACGTAACACATCCAGACGTTGCAATAATCGCCATAAGGTTCCCGGCTTAAGATTGAAGGCCTGATGGCATTTCAGATGCTCTTTGCACACCGCCAAAGCCAGCTGCTTGGTATACGTCGGCACTTTTAAACGGTCACACAGTTCATTCACTGGCTTGATGCCACGCTCTTCATGCATGATATGTCGCGGTAATTCTTCAACCGGCGTTAAAGCTTTTCCTAAGTCATGCACTAAAACGGCAAAACGTACATCCAGGCTATAATTTTGACGACATGCCTGCTGCAAGGACATCATCGTGTGAATGCCGCAGTCAATTTCCGGATGATATTCAGGTCGTTGCGGAATGCCATATAAGGCGTCAATCTCAGGGAAGAGTACCTTTAAAGCACCACACTCGCGTAATACTTCAAAATACACATCAGCATGACGTTCGGATAATGCACGGGAAGTTTCTTTCCAGACGCGTTCCGGTGTCAAGGCATTTAATTCACCCGATTCAGTCAAGCGTTGCATTAACGCCAAAGTTTCATCGGCAATCACAAAGCCTGCACTGGTATAACGGGCAGCAAAACGGGCAATGCGTAGCACGCGCAATGGATCTTCGATAAAGGCATCGGAAACATGACGTAGAATCCGGTTTTCCAGATCCTGTTGACCGCCATAGGGGTCATAAACCTGGCCGGCATCATCCATGGCCATGGCGTTAATGGTCAGATCGCGACGAATCAGATCCTGCTCTAGCGTAACGCTGACATCGGTATGAAACTCAAAACCATGATAACCGGCGCCAGATTTGCGTTCAGTACGCGCCAGTGCATATTCTTCTTTTGTTTGGGGATGTAGAAAAACAGGGAAATCTTTGCCTACGGGCTGATAGCCTAAGTCAAGCATTTGCGCGGGAGTTGCACCAACGACCACATAATCTTTTTCGTGATAGGGGTGTCCGAGCAAATGATCTCGAACTGCGCCGCCTACTAAATAAACTTGCATGAAAAAACCTCTATTCTTACAAGCATCATGCTACAGAATAGAGGTTTTCTCAAGTTAAGAAACGAGGCTGATTCGTCGTTATCTTGTCATTGGCTTAAAGTGCATCTTGTTCCGCTTGCTGGATTTCTGCAACAGTCAGTGCAGTCATGTTGATCACACGGCGCGTGGTCGCAGTCGGCGTCAAAATGTGCACAGGTTTCGCAGCACCCAACAGAATTGGACCAATCGTTACGTTGTTGCCTGAAGTTGCCTTTAACAGGTTAAACGAGATATTGGCAGCATCCAGATTCGGCATGATCAGCAAGTTTGCAGAGCCTTTGAAACGTGAATTCGGGAATGCAAACTGACGAATGTTCTCATCCAGTGCAGCATCACCGTGCATTTCACCTTCAACTTCCAGCTCAGGCGCGATTTCAGACAGGATGTCATACACCTTACGCATTTTTTGCGCGCTGGCATCATGCTGGTCTGAACCAAAGCTTGAATGAGAAAGCAGGGCAATACGTGGTGTCATACCAAAACGGCGAACTTCTTCAGCAGCCAGAATGGTCATTTCAGCCAGCTGTTCAGCCGTTGGATTAGTATTGACATACGTATCGGCAATGAACAGGTTACGGTCTTCAAGCATCAAGGCATTCAAGGTAAAGAAAGTGTTATGACCATCTTTCTTGCCAATGATGTTGCTGACGAAGTCCAGGTGAATGTCGTAGCTTGAATATGTACCACACAGCATACCGTCTGCCATACCATGTTTCACAAGCATCGCTGCGATCAGGGTCGAGCGACGACGTGCTTCACGCTGTGCATATTCAGGCGTTACACCCTTACGCTGCATGATGTTGTAGTAATCATCTGCAAACATTTCATAGTTCGGGTTCTTTTCCTGATCGACGATAGTGATATTCACACCATCTTCAAGACGCAGACCCAATTTTTTGATGTTGGCTTCAATGACAGCTGGACGGCCTACCAGAATCGGAATTGCCAAACCGTCATCTACCGCGATTTGAACTGCGCGAAGTACACGCAGGTCTTCACCTTCTGCATAAGCAATACGTTTAGGATCAGATTTCGCCTGTTCAAAGATCGGTTTCATCATGAATGCAGAGTTGTAGACAAACTCAGACAAACGTTGACGATAATGCGAGAAATCCGTGATTGGACGTGTTGCCACACCCGAATCCATTGCTGCTTGTGCAACAGCAGGTGCGATTTCTAGGATCAAGCGTTGATCCAGCGGGCCCGGAATCAGGTATTCACGGCCAAATGATGCCGATTTTTCACCATAAGTTGCTGCATCAGCTTCAACATGTGCCATACGTGCAATTGCATGGACACAGGCAATTTTCATTTCTTCGTTAATAGTGGTTGCACCAACGTCCAGCGCACCACGGAAGATGTACGGGAAGCACAGTGCGTTATTCACCTGGTTCGGATAGTCAGAACGGCCGGTTGCCATGATCACGTCATCACGGACTTCATGCGCATGTTCAGGCAGAATTTCTGGATCCGGGTTCGCCAAGGCAAAGATGATCGGATCTTCAGCCATGACCTTGACCATTTCTTTGGTCAGAATGCCCGCAGCAGACAGACCGAGGAACATGTCTGCACCTGCAATCACGTCACCAAGCTGAGTAGCTTCGATGTCTTGTACATAGGCTTTCTTGGATTCATCCAAGCCTTCACGATGTGTAGTCAGCAGACCGCGTGAATCGGCAACGATGATATTCTCTTTTTTAGCACCCAGAGCGCAAAGCAGATTTAAACAAGACAGTGCAGCAGCGCCCGCGCCTGAAGCCACAATCTTGATCTCTTCAATTTTTTTGCCGTTGATTTGCAACGCGTTGAGGAGCGCAGAACCGACAATAATTGAAGTACCGTGCTGATCATCATGGAATACCGGAATATTCATGCGTTCACGCAGTTTTTGCTCGATATAGAAACACTCTGGCGCCTTGATATCTTCAAGGTTAATCCCGCCGAAAGTCGGTTCTAATGCAGCGACAATATCCACAATTTTGTCTGGATCATTTTCAGCAATTTCGATATCGAATACATCAACGCCGGCGAATTTTTTGAATAATACGCCTTTACCTTCCATCACTGGTTTAGAGGCCAAAGGACCAATATTACCCAAGCCAAGCACGGCAGTACCGTTGGTCACGACAGCAACCAGGTTGCCACGAGCTGTATACAATGCAGCAGTTGAAGGATCGCGTTCAATCTCAAGACATGGTGCAGCTACGCCAGGCGAGTAAGCAAGGGCTAAGTCACGTTGGTTGACCAATTGTTTGCTTGGTGTAACGCTGATTTTCCCCGGGGTAGGAAATTCGTGATAGTAAAGGGCCTGTTGCTTTAAAGATTGTTCGTCCATCAGTCTCTCGATCGTTGTAAAGATTACCCGGTCAGCGGGCAAAGAATTTATTTATGTTCCTGAATATACCATTTGTTAACCAGTTCGGACAGACAAAGACGGCCGTTTTTCCAACAAACTTATTGTGGTGGGGTATGGACTTAGACTTGAGATATATAAGTCTGATGCGTCTTGTCTCGCACTAAATAAGCGGTTGCATCCTGCTCAGGAAGCGGTTTGGAAAATAAGTAACCTTGGGCAATATCACAGTCTAAATCACGTAGATATTCTAGCTGCTCTTCGGTCTCGATTCCTTCCGCGACCACGGTCATACCCATGGCTTTACCCATGGCCACCATGGCACTGACAATCGCTGCCTGCTTGTTTTCCCCAATCTTGCAAACAAAACTGCGATCAATTTTCAAGGTATCAATAGGAAAATCAGCAAGATAGGAGAGAGAGGAGTAGCCTGTACCAAAATCATCTAGGGCAATATGAATATGTCGCTGTTTAATCTCATTGAGCAGGTTTTTGACCGCTTCCGAATTTTCGATTAAAGAAGATTCGGTAATTTCCAGCTCCAGGCTGGCGCCAGAAATCTGGTTATCTGCAATGGCCTGATCCAGATCATCGAGCAATTGACCACGACGCAATTGCTGCGCCACGATATTGACTGATACACAAATATGATTAAAACCCAGATCATTCCATTGGCGAATCTGTTTAGCGGCCTGCTGGATCACCAGACGACCAATGTCTGAAATCAGGCTAGTTTGTTCCGCTAACGGGATAAACAGCCCGGGTGCAATAATGCCTTTTTCTGGATGGTTCCAGCGAATCAGTGCTTCAAAGCCATAAATGCTTTGATCGCTGAAATTGATTTTGGGCTGATAATATACCACCAGTTCATTATTCTGGATCGCTTTACGCAAATCCCGTTCCAGAAAAACTCCTTTGTTCTGTAATGAATGATTTTCACTGCAATAAAAATGAATGGTGTTGCCACCGAGATTTTTGGCTTCGTTCAATGCCTGTTCGGCGCAGTTATTCAAATAATCCAGTTGACGGCCATGATCCGGATAAAATGCCACGCCCATAGACAGGGTAATCACATGATCCTGACCATAAATATTGAATGGTCTGCTAAAGGCCTGAGCGATGCGTTCACAATGGTGCTGAACTGAAGGGCGAATATGTGAGATTTCATAGAGAATCGCAAAATCATCACCATTTAGATGTGCCACAAACAGCGCTTCTGCATTGGTCATGCGCAGGCGCTGCGCTACCTGACGTAAAAGTTCATCACCGCCATTATTGGACAGATATTCATTCAATGGGCGGAAACGGTCGATGTTGAGTCGAATCACCGCCATCTCTTTAATCGAGTCTTTTTGCGAAACCAGATATTGATGTAACTGATAATTATAATAGAAGCGGTTCGGTAAATCGGTCAGCGTGTCGTAATTTTCCAAATAGGACAGGCGCTGTTCCTGTAATTTACGTTCAGTCAGATCTGATACGATGCCAATATAATGGGTAATCCGGCCTTCATCATCAGTCACGGCATTAATATGCAGCCATAAGGTCGACTCTTTGCCAGACAGAAATTTTGCATAGACCTCTCCATCATAAGAGCCAATCTTTTGAATCTGTTTGACAATATTGGCCTGAAAAGTACGTTGCTGGGATTTGTTTTGCACCGCAATATCAAATAAGGATTTACCGATAATCTCGTCACGCTCAAAACCGCTCAGGTATTCGTAGTGAGGATTGACATCGATATAATCTAAATCAGGATTCAGAATGAAAATGCCTTCTGCAGCCTGTTCCAGTACACTGGCCACCAGCTTTAAACGTTCTTGAGACAGACGTTCCTGCTGGATATCACGCCGGATGCCGACCATGCGCAAGGGTTTTTTGTTTTTAGGATCACGACTGATTACCCGGCCAATATCATGCACCCAACTCCAGCCACCTTCACTGAGCTTGATCCGGTAAGTGGCATCATAGCGTTCAATCTGGCCACGCAGATGCTGTTTCATATTGTGCTTAAAATAGTCCAGATCTTCAGGGTGAATCAGATGCTGTAATTGCAGATGATGATCTTTGGAATCACGCAGAATCTTTTCGTCTTTATGATTGGTTAAAGTGATGCTGCGCTCTTGAATATTCCAGTCCCATGGGCGAATACCGGCAATTTCATGTGCCAGTTCCAGATTCTGCTGCTGATTCTTCAGGTCATGATTGATCTGTTCAATATCATAAGTACGTTCCCGTACTTTTTGTTCCAGCAATTGATTGTTGAGCTGTAATTGCAGTTCGATGTCTTTGGATTTATTGACTTCAGCTTTGAGCTGTTGACACAGTTCATCAGTCCAATGGACTTGCTGCTCGGCATTTTTCACCAGAATGTCATTTTCTGCATAAAGGCGTGAGGTACGGCGATGAATGCGGTAGCTACTGGTCGCACACAGCAGAATCACAATCATGGCGAAATTTAAGGCCAGCGCAAAGAAGGGGTTGGAATGACCGACCTGATAAATTTGTGATAGTAAAAACGGCAGTAAAGAGGGTAAAAATGCCAGACAGAAATAACTGAGTTTTTGGGTTAAATAGGTTAGGCCAAAGGTTTGGGTGACAATCAGCAACAAGGCGGATAAGGTCAGCGCTTCAATATCGTCAAAGGCCGGGTTGGCTTGAGGCAAATAATAGTAAATGGTAAAAATACCAGCCGCGATACTGAGGCCAACAGCCAGACTCTGAATCTGTAACCAGCGGTGCGCACTCTTCTGGTTATATTGCTCAGGTTTAAAATACAGTGTAGTGACCAGCCAGCATATGCTGACCAGGAACTCTGTCAGAATGAACCAGGTATTAAAATAAGTATTAGAAGGGCTATATTGAATGTGATAAATACAAAAAATATAAAAGCAGATCACCATGATGCTGATTAAAAAATAGCGACTATGGCGCAGCGTGTTTGCAATCTGCGCATCATGTAAATGTTGCTGAATATAGTCGTTCTGATTATCAACCATGTAATTCAATGCCTGTATTCATCCTAAACGGTTTTCGTCCTTGTACATTGTTGTTATAAAAACCCCAGGAAATGTGTGAAATCAATTAATAAGTATTTATTATTCTTTAGTCGAGATTAGTTGTCTTAAAAATTAAAAATCAACAAAATTAAAGACAAATTTTTACTCATCTGATGAACTAAAGCACGTAATTTAAAATTGATAGGGCAACCACAGGGGCTGTTTCGGTACGCAGTACACGTTCGCCGATACACCAGTTCAGAAAACCTTTCTGGTTTGCGGCGTTAATTTCTGCCTCACTCAGACCGCCTTCGGGGCCAATTAACAGGGCAAGATCCAAGGTCGCTTCTGCCAGTACATCGGCTTCATCTTTATTGGGTGCCAAAACCAGCTTGGTGTTAGGTAGCTCAGTATCCAGCCATTTTTCAAGTGACATGGGCGCTAAAATCTTGGGTACGATATTCAGACCACACTGTTCACAAGCTGCAATTGCAACCCCTTGCCAGTGGTCCAGTTTCTTTTGATCACGATCATACTTCAAGCGCATTTCACAGCGATCTGACGTCAGCAACTGAATTTCAGATACGCCTAGTTCGACCGCTTTCTGAATCGCATAATCCATACGATCACCTTTGCTCATCACCTGACCGAGCAAGGCCTGAAACTTGGGGGTACGATTGGCAGGATTAAATGCAGTGACCGAAACGGTGGCTGATTTTTTGGCTACCTCAGTCAGGGTCACCTCATATTCGCCACCCTGTCCATTGAACAATGTCGCGCTTTCACCCACTTGAGCACGCAATACCTTGACCCAATGATGAAAAACGGTTTCTGTTAACTCAACCGTAGTATCAACATTTAAGTCTGCTTCAATAAAAAAACGTGGCATGTCGGAATTACTCTCAGGTGGGACAAAACAAGACTGCATAGCTCTTTACACCCTTTGCATGTTTCTCCTCAAGGGAGAAAAAGGGTCAGATCAATGCAGTCTGAAAACTTATGCGAGACCTAGGTCTTTTACAAGTTGGCGGGTCGGATCAGTGGTGTTCATGGTGTAGAAGTGCAGACTTGGTGCACCACCTGCAAGCAGACGCTCACAGAATTTCACCACAACTTCATGACCAAAGGCTTTAATGCTGGCACTATCATCACCATAGGTGGCCAGTTGCTTGCGAATCCAGCGTGGAATCTCAGCACCGGTACCGTCAGCAAAACGAATCAGGTTGCTGGCATTGGTAATCGGCATGATCCCTGGCGCAACAGGAATATTGATTCCTGCTTTCTGTATGCGATCTACAAAGTAGAAATAGGCATCTGGATTGAAGAAGAACTGGGTTAAAGCGGCATTAGCACCCGCCTGAACTTTTTCAACAAAGTGCTGAATGTCTTTGTCAAAGCTTTCTGCTTGAGGATGCATTTCCGGATAAGCTGCCACTTCAATCTTGAAATGATCACCTGAATGTTCGCGGATAAAGCGAACCAGATCAGCTGCATAAGGTAATTCACCCAAACCGACCTGACCAGAAGGCAAGTCACCACGCAGGGCAACAATACGGTTAATGCCTTGAGATTTGTACAGGTCTAGAAGTTCTGCAATACGTGCTTTGTCATCACCAATACAAGACAGGTGAGGGGCAACAGGTGCACCTTTGCCATTAAAGTCATTGATGGTAGACAGGGTGCGTTCACGGGTCGAACCACCAGCACCATAGGTCACAGAAAAGAATTCTGGGTTTAACAGTTGTAACTCTTGATGTACAACCTTGAGTTTTTCCGCGCCTACATCAGTTTTGGTTGGGAAGAATTCAAATGAAATTGGAATCTGTTTAGACATGTTCAAATCCTTTTTTATAAATACTTTTTAATTAGTTTTACCTCTCCTAAATCCTCTCCTGGAAGGAGAGGACTTACCCTCGATGACATACATTTGGTAATGAATGTTCCCTCTCCCTATGGGAAAGGGTTAGGGAGAGGGTGGAGTTTAATTAGTATTTATAAGCATCCGCTTTAAACGGACCTTCAACTTGAACACCTAAGTAATCCGCTTGTTCTTGAGTTAGTTGAGTCAAGACACCACCGAAACCAGCAACCATCGCAGCAGCAACCTCTTCATCTAATTTCTTAGGAAGAAGCTCTACACGAATTTGTGCAGCTTTTTCAGATTCTGGAAGATCAGCAAATTTCTCAGCGAATAAATGCATTTGACCCAATACTTGGTTGGCAAATGAACCATCCATAATACGTGATGGGTGACCAGTCGCATTACCAAGGTTCACCAAACGGCCTTCAGAAAGAAGGATCAGGTAATCATTTTCATTTTCTGAACGATACACTTGGTGTACTTGAGGTTTAACTTCAACCCACTTGTAACCACGTAGGTAAGCTGTATCAATTTCAGTATCGAAGTGACCGATGTTACATACAACAGCGCCCGCTTTTAATGAATCAAGCATTGCTGAATCACAAACGTGGTAGTTACCCGTTGTAGTCACGATCAGGTCAGTGTTTTGAAGAAGATCAACATTGATATCTTCTTTCTTACCAGTTTGCACACCATTTTTGTATGGAGATACAACTTCGTAACCGTCCATGCATGCTTGCATAGCACAGATTGGATCAACTTCAGTTACACGTACAATCATGCCTTCTTGACGAAGGGATTGAGCAGAACCTTTACCTACGTCACCGTAACCGATTACCAGCGCACGACGGCCAGATAAAAGCATATCTGTACCACGTTTGATTGCATCATTTAGTGAGTGACGGCAACCGTATTTGTTGTCGTTTTTAGACTTGGTTACTGAATCATTTACGTTGATTGCAGGAACTTTTAAAGTGCCATCACGAAGCATTTCGTACAGACGTTGAACACCTGTCGTTGTTTCTTCAGTTACACCGTGAATTTTTGCAATCACTTCTGGGTATTTTTCGTGAACAAGTAGCGTTAAATCACCGCCATCGTCAAGAATCATGTTGGCATCCCAAGGTTTGCCATTTACATTGATTTGTTGTTCAAGACACCACATGTATTCTTCTTCAGTTTCGCCTTTCCAAGCAAATACAGGAATGCCCGCAGCAGCGATAGCAGCAGCAGCATGGTCTTGAGTCGAGAAGATGTTACATGAAGTCCAGCGAACTTCTGCGCCTAATTCAACCAGTGTTTCAATAAGAACAGCTGTTTGAATGGTCATGTGGATACAGCCGAGAATTTTCGCGCCTGCAAGTGGTTTTGCTGCCGAGTAGCGTTTACGCAGACCCATGAGGGCTGGCATTTCAGCTTCAGCAAGTTTGATTTCTTTACGGCCGTAATCAGCAAGTGAAATATCAGCAACTTTGTAATCTGTAAATGAAGCAGTAACCGCGTTCATCAGGATCTCCTAGGAAAAAATAGATTGGATCGTTCTGTTCGCGGATGCCGTTGTTGATCAGAACGAATGTCTGACCGATGGTCGAGCCTAGCGATTTTACATTTAGTGCCTGTAAAACGTCGCAGCATCCCTCGACTAGCGCCGTATTGTACTTGGATTTAAAGTGATAGCCAAGTTATATAAAATCCGATACAAATACATTGACTTAAAAATATACTAAGGAAGAAGAATGGATGACTTAGAGGAAATTACAAAATCCATCGATGTGCTGATCCAAGACAAACCACTGGATTTCCTTGGGCACTGTGAGCTAAAAACTGGGTGTAAATTATTGATCATAGATTTACTTATAAATTTTAATAGGTTGGAGGTTCATCTCAAGAGGCTCGTAACATATGTAGAAATACCTACATATAAGGATGAAGTGAGAACCTTACCTTTGTCACAGCTTATAAATGTGAAAGAATTACATAAGCATTTGAATGGTGAAATAATTTATTTATTGGGGAAAGTTGAGAGGAACTTATTTGTTAGAAATTTAATTGCTCATTCAATTCCTACACTAGTAAAGGATAAATATATCGTTTTCTTATCTCATGATATTAGTGAATTAAAAAAAATACGCACCAATGCGAAGAGGGAGGATTATAAATATGCAGAAACAGAGAGAACGAAAGCCTTATTAAAATCGAAAGAAAAAATAGATCATAGTAATTATAGTGTTATGAGGCTTAATGATTTGATTGGATTAAATGAGCTTTTAGATTATTTAATAAAGGAAATAGAATTTATTGTGAATCATATATGATAATAAAAAGCCCATCATCTGATGGGCTTTTTTTACTTATTTAGCTTCAGCAGCATCTGCTTTTTGAGTCCAGAACTCAGCCTGTTCTTCATTGCCATCTACGCCTAAACCATTGGCATAAATAAATGCAAGATCACGCATCGCTTGAACTTCGCCCCATTCCGCAGCCTGTTTTACCAAAGCAATCGATTTTTCGACGTCTTTTTCAATTACATCGCCACGACGGTAAAAACCTGCTAGCTCTAAAGTCGCAGCAGGGTGCTTCTCGATATTGGCCTTACTTAACCAGTAATAGGCTAACTCAAAGTGAGCTTTGGATTCTTCCGGATCTTCTTCTGCCAGTTCTTTGGCATAAACAGTATAACCTTCACCTAACCAGTACATCGCATCAACCAGTCCGCCGTTGGCAGCTTTCAATGCCCATTCTTCAGCCAGGATGATGTCATCATCATGCTCGCTTTGCATATACAGTTCAGCCAATTCAAATTGCGCTTCAGCATTGCCTGCTAAGGCAAGATTGGTCAGGGCAGCAGAGAGAGAAACACGCTGGGTCATATCAACATCTCAAAAATATTGTGGGTAGACTAAAAGGTTTAAAGAAAAAAAGCCAATCCGAAGATCAGCTTTTAAAAAGGTAGTGATGAATCAATCAACTAGATCAAGCAAATAATCCCTGAGATCGAGGCTATGAACACACAGAACATTACGATCACTTTAATTCTACTTGCCAGATAACTCAGGCTTGAAGCTACGACCAAGGCCGCAAAAGTTAAACTGCCGAGCCAATAACTGATCATGTTGCTGATCGTTCCAGCGAACAGGCACAGGATAAGTGCCAGAATCAATATTACCCAGCCAAGAATGCTGGCCAGTCTGGTTTTGGAAGCATCTAATTCTTGAGCAAAGATCTGTTTTTGATGTTTGGACATGGATGCGGCAAGCGCAAATAAACCGAGAGACGTCAAAGCCCAAATCAATAAGAAGAACATCATGCCTGATTCTCCTTGAGCATCACTTTGGATTTTTTAGAGGGTAAGCCTTTATGGTTTTTCACTTTTTTAAATGAAAACCAGAACAAGATCGCAAGCACCCACATCGCCAGATCAAAAGAAGCAATCATCCATTGAGCATTCAGGACGGTATTCCAGATCGCCTGACCTCCAGTCAGGAAATTAATGATTGGCAACAATGCGAATGCCACAGTTGCAAGCACGAGTAGCTCTAGCCAGGCTTGTCGATTGCTACGAATCATGGCGTAAACTAAGGTCAGCAACCAGACAATAAAGAAGCTACGAATCTCCCAGTTCAGACGCATGTCCATGTCTGCCGGAATAAAACGGTTGGCATAGAAATAGGCAGCACAGGCAATAGGTAAACCAATAATGGCAGCGATATTGGTGACTTCCACAAGACGATAACCAAAGGATTTATAGCCTTGCTTCTGTTGCTGCGGTGCACGTTTGACACACCATAGAATCAAGCCGGTTGCAATCATCAAGGTGCCGACCACACCTGACATGAACAATAACCAGCGTAAAGCCAGATCCACGCCACGTGCCTCATGCAATGTGGTGAATACATTATAAATACCATTGGCGACTGAAGGTATTTTCAGGGTGGTGTGATCCGGCTCTAAATCACCGGTTACGCCATTGAAAGCAAGGCTTGGATAAACATTGCGATAAGCTACGCTGACTCCGTTTAAGGCACGAAGCTCAATTTCAGCTTTTACGGTATTCGGCTGGATAACGGTTATCGTACCCACCGGATTATTTTTCCATTCTTTTTCGGCTGTTGCCAAGATCGGAGCCAGATCGGTTAACGCTGCAGGAGGTGCAGCTTGCATTTCATCACGAGAGCGGCGTCCTGCACCCCGTGCCGACATTTCACCACGCTCGCCACGATTTTCTCTCTCAGCTTGCGGTCGACGTTCTTTACTCTCACTATGGCTTTCACGGGATTCAGCCTGAATGCTGTTGTCCTGAATCAAGCTCTTGCGTTGATCTTGCAGAAATGCACCTCGATTTTCATAAATCTGGTTAACACCCCAAGGCATCAGGGTAAAGAGCAGCAGTAATAAGCCACTGAAAGTAATCATGATATGAAAGGGCAGGGCAAATACCGCAGTAGCATTATGCGCATCTAGCCAGGAACGCTGACCTTTGCCTGGACGGAAAGTGAAAAAGTCTTTGAAGATTTTTTTATGGGTAATTACACCGCTGATGATCGCTACCAGCATGAGCAGGGTCGCAATGCCGACAATCCAGCGTGCCCAGATTCTTGGCAAACCATACAATTCAAAATGAAAGCGGTATAGGAAGGAGCCACCACGTGTTTCACGCGCTTGCAAAACTTCACCCGTGGCGCTGTCAATCGTCACACGGGTACCGCCACGACGGGCACGCGGATCTTCGCCGGTACTACGAATAGTCAGGGTGGTGGTATTTTGGCGTGAGTTAGGAAGTTGGATCGCCCAGCTGCCAGCATCCGGATGATGCTGTTGCAGATAAGCTAATGCCACACGCGTCTGTTCGATCTGGGTCTTTTGCGGGACTGACTGATGAAATTCCGGTTTCATCCAGACGGTAATTTCGTTCTGGAAAAAGCTTAAGGTTCCGGTCAAGAAAATCGCATATAAAAGCCAGCCTAAAATCAGACTGGCCCAGGTATGCAACCACGACATCGACTGGCGTGGACCTTCGGGTTTTGCATCTACTCTCATCTCAATTTCCTAAAAGCTTATAGGCGATATAGAGTAAAACACCGGGAATCGCGATCCCGAGCGTAGCTTTGAGCGTCTTATTCACCATAAATACCCAGATAAATGCAGCAGCATTCAAGCTAAAGCCAATCAGGGTGGCGGACATGGCTGCACTGCTTCCACTGTCGATAAAAAGCTGGGCAATCACGATCGTTGCCAGTGTAGCCAGTAGATAACCGCCAGCACCCGCCAGAATAAAGCGATATAAAATCATCCCACGATAAGCCAGCATATTTGCTTTGACTTTATTTTTGCTTGATGGTTTCGGTGCAGTAACTGTTCCAGTCGCTATGGCTTGCATATTCGGACTATTCATCATCGAAAATTCTATTTACAAATTTATGAACTAATTAATGATAATGATAACAATTATTGTTTATATTTTAAATATGGGTTGCTGAACTATTTATATGAAAAATAAGTAAAACTGGAAGTTAGGTTAAAAAAGAGAGGGGGGAAGGGAATTAAAAAAGATCAAAATGTAAGGCTTGAAAATAAAAACAGCGGCTCGAAGGCCGCTGTCTAAACTTCATTTATTCACGATTAGTCTTGCTGAATACCTGCAACCACCCAGTCCTGATTTGAACCTGCTGGTTTGGTGAAATGCCAGATTTCTGCAAACGGTTGTGGCAAGCTGTTCAAGTCTTCGCTTACCGTACCGGTAAAGCGTACGCTGACAATATATTGGCCATTGTCTGTAGATGAATCGACGACCAAGGCATTTAGATTTGAAAACTCGGCAACATCCTGATCCTGATTGCTCATGATGTCGTTATACATCGACTGATAAAGATCAGGGGTCAAGTAACGCTGAATTTCAGAAATGTTGCTTGCTGTATTCATAGACTGGATATGGTTAAAACGCTGACGCGCTACACGCAAGAATGCTGCAGGTTCAGTGCCATCCGGTAACTGGCTACCACTTTGGGTATAAGCTGCACCAAAAGGCGCGTTATTTACCGGAGCAGAGCCGAACGGAGCATTATTGCTTGGTGTTTGACCACCCACATTCTGACCAAAAATATTGGTATTGTCACCACCGCGAGGTGCAGTCGGTGCCTGACCAAAAGGTGCTGTATTACCAGCACCACTATTTGGTGCATATGGGTTAGAAGCTACTTTTTTTTTTGCGCCCATCTTACGGAAAATGAAGAAGGCAACAGCAGCAGCAAGAAGGATCCAGATCCAGCCCGGAATACCACCTTTTTCCTCTTCTGCTTGAGCAGCCTGAGCTTCAGATGCTGCTACACTTTGATCATCCGCCAAGGCATTCGCAGCAACTGCACCAATCGCAGCACCGGCTACACCCGCGGCAACCATGCCGCCGACACCCGGACCAGATTTTTGCTGGGTTGCAGCACCGGCAACTGGCGCTTGTTGAGCAGGCGCAGCTTGACGAGGTTGTTGATAAGATTGAGTAGGTTGTGCAGAACGTTGCATGCCATGACTTTTACCGCCACCGGCACGTTTTGCTTCAGCTGCAAAAGGCGCAACCAATAAAACTGCTGTCAAGATACCTGTGATCAAACCGCGCTGTCGAACTTCCATTCATTTTTCCTATGAGAATAAAACCTATTTGTACAGTCTATTTATATAGGCTTTGTGTGGAATTTCAATCAAAAATCTGTATTTTTTTGCTCTTTATACCAAATAGGTCAGTTTACAGTTAGTTGAGTTCATCACTCAGCGTCATCGCCTCGCTTAACGCTTCATGTAAACGCGCGACTGCAATAATTTGCACGCCTTCAATGGATTTTTGCGGTGCATTGCCGCGAGGGACAATAATGTATTTAAAACCATGTTTAATCGCTTCTTTTAGGCGCTCCTGACCATTTGGCACAGGGCGAATCTCTCCAGACAGTCCGACTTCACCAAAAACTGCCAACTGTTGCGGTAAGGCTTTGCCACGAATGCTGGAAGCGCAGGCGAGAAGTACCGCCAGATCCGAACCAGTTTCGGTGATTTTCAAACCACCGACGATATTGACATAAACATCCTGACCAGAGGTTTGCACACCACCATGCCGATGCATGACTGCAAGGAGCATATTTAGACGGTTCTGATCCAAGCCAAGCGCTACACGTCTTGGTTGGCCATGTGCATCATCGACCAGCGCCTGTACTTCAACCAGGAGTGGGCGCGTACCTTCGCGGCTGATCATCACAATCGAGCCGGGAATGGCTTCATCATAACGGCTTAAAAAGATGGCCGAAGGGTTGGACACCTCGCGCAGACCTTTGTCGGTCATGCCGAACACGCCGAGTTCATTGACCGCACCAAAACGGTTTTTGACCGCTCGGATCATTCGGTAACGTGAATCCGACTGGCCTTCAAAATACAGCACACAGTCGACCATATGTTCCAGTACACGTGGGCCGGCCAGTGCGCCTTCTTTGGTTACATGACCGACCAGAAACAAAGACGTACCACTATTTTTGGCAAAACGGGTCAATAGGGCCGCTGATTCACGAATCTGTGAGACACCACCCGGGGCAGATTGCAGGGTTTCGGTATACAGGGTTTGGATTGAGTCCAAAATGGCCACTGCAGGACGTTGCTGGGCCAGTACTTCACAAATACGTTCGACACAGGTTTCTGCCATGACTTTGAGCTGGTCAGTTGGCAGATCCAGACGCTGGGCACGTAAAGCCACCTGAGATAAAGATTCCTCACCGGTCACATACAGGGCCGGATTTTTGGCAGATGCCATGTGCGTGGCTGTTTGTAGCAAGATGGTAGATTTACCAATTCCGGGATCACCGCCGATCAGGACCACCGAACCGGTCACCAGTCCGCCACCCAAGACCCGGTCAAATTCGCTGATACCCGTCGGCAGACGGGTTTCATGAGAGACTGAGACCTGATTTAAGGTAGTAATGCTAGACGCCTGGCCGGCGTATCCACCACCAATTTTTGGCTGGGCGCGATGCGTCACTGCCGGTGCAATGGTCACCTCAACCAGGCTGTTCCATTCCCCGCATTCAGAACACTGCCCCGACCATTTTGGATGATCGGCACCACACTGTTCACAACGATACACACTTTTTGCTTTAGCCATATTTGAAGATGAAGCGATTGAAATTGAGTGACAGCATAGCGGTGAATGCCATCGAAAACCAAGCCTTTCACCTGAAAAATCATGGTTTTTACGACAAGGTTTGTCGCTTTTATTTATGCTGATTTGAATACTGTGCGGTACCGCCGTCTATAATGCCTATCTTGTTATGCTGGAATGGAACAGATCTTGTCACAATTGCTGAAACATATTGATGCGATCGCACGTGAAAAAAACCGTGATGTGTTATTCGTGCATTTTGATCATTATGTACATCCAGATCGGGATGCAAACTCGGTTCGCCAGATGTTGATCGGCTGGCTAGAGCAACAGGGGATTGCCTATATGCCGTGTTTAGGTGTGGATCAAACCGTCCATAGTGAAATCTACCTAGGTGGTCTTTATCTGGATGTACCTTTTGATCTGCATCATAAAACCTATCAAAAACTGAGTGAGTATCTGGAAGATGAACAGGGCAATATGAAAATTAAAGGCATTCAGTTTTTTGTTTTATCTTTAGGACTGGCACTGGAGCTTGAATCTGAGTGGGACAAGCTGGCTTGTAGTGGTTTACGTTGCTAAATTTTCATGATGAAGAATGGAAAAGATGAAACAGAAAAAGCCACGATTAACGTGGCTTTTTACTATTTTGGCTTGAGTAGTTAAATAACTTGTCAATTAATAAAGTTCACCAGATTTACGTCTTGCAATGAAGTCTTTCGATTCTTTGGCAATGACCCCAGATAGCAATAATAATGCGATTAAGTTCGGCACCGCCATCAGGCCGTTAAAGGTATCGGCGAATAGCCAGACCAGATCCAGTGTTGCAATGCAGCCGATAAATACTGAGGCAATATAAATAATGCGATAGGGCAAAACGAATTTTTCGCCAAGTAAATAGCTGGTACATTTTTCGCCATAGTAGCTCCAGCCCAAAATGGTGGAATAAGCGAAGAAAATGATCCCGAAAGTCACCACCCAGCCGCCAATACCAGGTAGCAGCTTGTCGAATACACCGATGGTCAATACGGCACCGGTTTGATCTCCGAATGAATTACCGGCCATGATATAGCCCATTACCAGAACCATACCGGTAATTGAACAGACAATAATGGTATCAATGAAGGTACCGGTCATAGACACCAGACCTTGACGGGCTGGATGATCGGTTTTTGCCGCTGCAGCAGCAATCGGCGCAGAACCCATGCCGGCTTCGTTGGAGAATACACCACGTGCCACACCATAACGAATCGCCGCACCAATTGCACCGCCCACTGCGGCTTCTCCAGTAAAGGCATAGGTGAAGATGATTTTAAGCGCAGGAACGACCAGTTCGAGATTATTAAAAATGATAATTAATCCCCCTGCCACATAGCCTATAGCCATAATAGGAACAATCAGTGACGCTGCTCTGGAAATCGATTTAATCCCGCCCAAAATCACCAGTGCCGAAAAGGCAGTAATAATAATACCTGTCATCCAGGTTTCGATGCCCAGGCTGTTTTGCACTGCCAATGCTACGGTATTGGACTGTACGGAGCTGCCGATCCCAAAAGAAGCCAGTGCCCCGAACAAGGCAAAAATCAGCGCCAGCCATTTCCATTTCAGACCCCGCTCGATGTAGTACATCGGACCACCGGACATTTCACCTTTCTCATTTTTGACTCGGTATTTGACTGCCAGAACACCTTCGCCATATTTGGTCGCCATACCAAACAGGGCAGTCATCCACATCCAGAACACGGCGCCCGGACCACCGAGGACACAGGCAGTGGCTACGCCGGCAATGTTACCGGTACCAATCGTGGCAGAGAGTGCGGTCATCAATGAAGCGAATTGTGAAATGTCCCCTGAATGGTCAGGGTGCTTGCCAAAGACCTGTTTAAAAGCCAGTGGCAACATGCGGAACTGCCAGAACAATAAACGGAAGGTGAGGAATATCCCGGTACCGACAATCAGTACCAACATATAAGGGCCCCAGACCCAGCCGCTTAAAGTTTCCATTAAACTTTGTAAATTTTGCATAAAATTCTTCTTATTGATCCATGTCTGTGTAGTTCGAGGTATTGATTAAAAAGCAATTGCTATGCCAGATGCATTCATCCTAAATGCATAAATTGGCTGAATAGTGTTTTATTTTTTACACAGTTTTAAAAATTTGACAAGAAATTACTGGAATCTTTCAGGTCAAAAATAAAGCAAAAATGTAACTGGAGAGCGATATAAGAAAAATAAATTAACTTCTTCAATTAATCAGGAAATACAAATGATGCAAATTTTATTTTTGTATTCATCATTTTTTACGTTAATTTGTCGCGAGTAAAACTCAAAGTTGTAATTAATAATGTCAGAAAAATATAACAATTCATCGGCAGAGCACGGTGAATTAAAGCGGAGTTTGTCCAATCGGCACCTACAGTTAATTGCCATTGGGGGCGCCATCGGAACCGGCCTGTTTATGGGTTCTGGTAAAACCATCAGTCTTGCAGGTCCTTCGATTCTGGTGATTTATATGATCATCGGTTTTATGGTCTTTCTGGTGATGCGTGCATTGGGTGAACTGTTACTCTCCAATTTGCAATATAAATTTTTTATTGATTTTGCCACGGATCTGATCGGGCCTTGGGCCGGATACTTTGTCGGCTGGACCTACTGGCTCTGCTGGATCACCATCGGGATCGCAGATCTGTCAGCCATTATTTACTATCTGCAATTCTTCAATAATGGTTTGCCCTTTAGCCCTGAAGAAGGCGTCATGATCAGTGTTGCCGCGATTGTGTTTATCATGGGGCTGAATCTGGTCACGGTAAAACTGTTTGGTGAAATGGAATTCTGGTTTGCCCTGGTCAAAATTATCGCCATTGTGGTGCTGATTGCCGTTGGCCTATGGATGGTGTTTACCGGCTTTACCAATGATGCCGGTACGGTCGCATCCTTTAGTCATATCTGGGAGCATGGCGGTTTGTTCCCGACGGGTGCTATGGGCTTCCTGGCCGGTTTCCAGATTGCAATCTTTGCCTTTGTCGGGGTAGAGCTGGTGGGTACTACAGCGGCTGAAACTAAAGATCCGGAAAAAAACCTGCCAAAAGCGGTGAACTCTATTCCGATTCGTATCATTATTTTCTATGTATTGGCACTGCTCATTGTGATGTCAGTGACACCATGGAACCAGATTGACCCGAATGTATCGCCATTTGTAAACCTGTTCAGTCAGGCTGGCATTGCAGCGGCTGCGATTATCATGAACCTGGTGGTATTGTCCTCGGTGATGTCCTCGATGAACAGTGGCGTATTCTCGACCAGTCGTATGCTGTTTGGCCTGTCACGTGAAGAGCAGGCACCGGCGGCCTTTGGTCGCCTGAACCGTCGCGCGGTCCCTGCAAATGCCCTGTATTTTTCTGCCGTGTGTTTGTTGCTGGGTGCAGCACTTCAGTATTTTGTTCCCGATACCGTTCGGGCCTTTACCTTGGCCACAACTTTATCCACGATTCTGTTTATTTGTGTCTGGATCATGATTATCTGGAGCTATATCGTGTATTACAAAACACGTCCAGAGCTGCATGCCAAATCAACCTTTAAGCTGCCGGGTGGTTTAGTGACCTGTTGGATCGTGATTATTTTCTTCCTGAGCATGATTGTGGTCTTGGCACTGGAAGAGGATACCCGTCAGGCACTGATGATCAGTCCGATCTGGTTTATCCTGCTAATCATTGGATATTTTGGTTTCTATAAACAGAAACATAAATAAACCTTATCAATAAAAACGTCAGCGATCTGCTGGCGT
>NZ_JBLVOM010000259.1:0-66794 GCF_053543775.1 Acinetobacter endophylla
AATTAGGGGCGTCGCCAAGTGGTAAGGCACCGGGTTTTGATCTCGGCATCCGTTGGTTCGAATCCAGCCGCCCCTGCCATTTTCTCGAAAAAAGACAGAACACTCATTTGCTGTAAGACTGTTAATTTACCTTGACACTTTACCGCAAAAATATTAAAGTTCTGCCGCATTAGGGGTATCGCCAAGTGGTAAGGCACCGGGTTTTGATCTCGGCATCCGTTGGTTCGAATCCAGCTACCCCTGCCATCTATTCCCATATATCCCAACCGCCAAGGGTGCTTCATGCCCAATCTTGTCGTTTTTAGTGGATCTGCGCATCCACAATTCGCTCAAAAAGTCGTAAGTCACTTACATATTCCTCTAGGCGCTGCCTCTGTAGGTCAGTTCTCTGACGGTGAAATTGCTGTCGAGATTACTGAGAACGTTCGTGGTAAAGACGTATTTATCGTACAACCTACTTGTGCCCCAACTAATGATAACCTAATGGAAATCTTGGTGATGGCTGATGCTTTGCGTCGTGCAAGTGCGGGTCGTATTACTGCCGTGATTCCTTATTTTGGTTATGCTCGTCAAGACCGTCGTCCACGTTCAGCACGTGTTCCAATCACTGCAAAAGTTGTAGCAGACATGCTCACTACTGTAGGCGTTGACCGTGTGGTGATGATCGACTTGCATGCTGACCAGATCCAAGGCTTCTTCGATATCCCTGTAGACAACATCTACGGTACACCAGCCCTACTTGCTGACTTGCGTCAACAATCGCATCACAACCTGATGGTGGTTTCACCTGACGTGGGTGGTGTAGTGCGTGCACGTGCTGTTGCGAAACAGATGGGCGATATAGATCTTGCAATCATCGATAAGCGTCGTCAAAAAGCGAATGAATCACAAGTGATGCATTTGATTGGCGATGTAAAAGATCGTGATTGTGTCATCGTTGATGACATGGTAGATACTGCTGGTACGCTATGCAAAGCTGCTGATGCATTGAAAACTTTCGGTGCTCGCAAGGTTGTTGCATATGCAACGCATCCAGTACTTTCTGGTAAAGCGATTGAAAACTTAAAGAATTCTGTGATTGATGAACTGGTTGTGACTGATACCATTCCTCTTTCTGATGAAGCTTTAGCACTGGGCAAGATTCGCCAGGTTTCAGTAGCCAGTATGGTTGCCGAAACGATTCGTCGTATTAACAACGAAGAATCTATTAGCGCAATGTTCGATTCTTATCTATAATAGAGCGCTGAATTTTCAAAGCCCTGCCATTTGGTAGGGCTTTTACTCACCAGACTGGTCGCAAGTCTGGTTCATTTAACTTAAATAGGATGTCTATCATGGCAAACTTCGTATTAAACGCAGCAGCACGTGAAGAAGCAGTTCAAGGGAAAGGTGCGAGCCGCCGCCTTCGTCTTCAAGCTAAAGTTCCTGCAATCATCTACGGTGGTGAAGCTGCTCCTGTAGCAATTACTGTTGAGCTTCGTCAGCTTGTTAAATTCTTAGAAAACAATTCATTCTTTGAAGAAGTTATCGAAATTGATGTAGACGGTAAAGTTGAAAGCGTGAAAATCCAAGCGTTACAACGTCACCCAGCTAAAAACACACCAATGCACGCTGACTTCAAACGCGCATAAGTGTTAATGGTGTAATTAGTGTCAAATATTTCACTGATTGTTGGTTTGGGTAACCCAGGTTCTGAGTATGCCCAAACCCGCCATAATGCAGGCTTCTGGTTCGTAGAACGCCTTGCAGACCAATATGGCATTAGCCTCAAAAAAGACCCGAAATTCAACGGATTTAGCGGTCGTGGCAATATCGAAGGTCAAGACGTCCGTCTTCTTTTACCAACCACTTTTATGAACCTTTCCGGTAAAAGTGTTGTTCCTTTCGCCAAATTCTACAATATCGCACCTGAATCGATCATGATTGCCCATGATGAACTGGATATGAATCCTGGTGTCATTCGCCTGAAAACTGGCGGTGGTCACGGTGGTCATAATGGTCTACGCGATATCGTGCCGCATATTGGTTCAAACTTCCATCGCCTGCGTATTGGAATTGGCCATCCTGGTGCCAAAGACCGTGTTTCCGGTCATGTGCTCAGTAAAGCGCCTAGCAGCGAACAGAATTTAATGGATGATGCGATTTCCCATGCCCTCGCTCGCACAAAAATGCTAGTGAACGGTGAAGTACAGCAAGCCATGAATCAAATCAACGCATATAAGCCGAACTAAACATTCAAAAATTGCTGGACAATTCCGCTTGCCAGAAAGTTTATTTAAGCGCAAAATGCGTTTGCTCGATTGTTCACCATACAGCAAGCAAGATTGATTTAACCAAATGATCAAACTCTTAGGTCAACTCAGGGGACGCTAGCCATGCTATCTCGTTTATTAAAATGCAAAATTCACCGCGCTCACGTTACACATGCAGAACTACACTATGAAGGTTCATGTGCAATTGATGGCGTTTTGATGGATTTGGCTGGCATTCGTGAATACGAAGAAATTCATGTGTGGAACGTGACCAATGGTAAACGTTTTGCAACTTATGCAATTCGTGGCGAAGACAACTCAGGCATCATTTCAGTGAATGGTGGCGCTGCGCATCAGGCGGATGTAGGCGATATCGTGATTATTGCAACCTTTGGCGATTTCACTGAAGCTGAAGCGAATGCCCATCAGCCTCGTTTGGTTTATGCTAACCCAAACAATACAGTCAGCCACACTGCCAACTGTATTCCGGTACAAGTTGCATAAGCTGATCAGACCAGATACCTAAAAGCTCGCATATCGCGGGCTTTTTTAATACCGGAACATTGACCTATTTAACTGCCTTCTCGCCAGCTTTTAGAGCTTTCACAGTTTAAGGGTTTTAATTTTTGATCCAGCAAATCAAATAACAAGGCCTCACCATTTTCCTTCACCTTCAGCTCTGCAAATTTGGCGTTACGATAACAAGGCTCCAGACCTTCGGCAAACATGAAACTGTTGGCAGCAGGATACAAAGCTTCAAAAGTATTGCGTGGATTTTTCAGAATTAATCGGGCTGAACGTTCCGACTGATTTAGTGCATTTCGATCAAAACTGGTTTTGATGACTCTGCGCTGCTGATCCAGCTGCACATAACTCATCACATGGGATTGATTTTTAAAATCTTCAATCTTGATGTCAGAAATAGGCTGTTCGGAACCATTCCTCACAGCCACTGCGCTAAAATGCAGATCATAGTTCAGTGCCATATAATCCCCTTGCAGGATCGAACGTGGATCGACTGGCGCCAACTCGACAAAGATACTGTCGCTTTTTGCCAGATGCCATTCATGCTGGATGATCAATCCCCCGAATAAAGCGATACTAAAAACACTCAGGTGCAGCGCCAGAAACTTTTTCATGAGGCCACTCCTGCTTTCAACTGAAACTTCGGTGAACTCAACACATAAGCCAGAAGCAACACCAGCACACCTGAGGCAAAAATACTGACACTTTTAAATAAAAAGCTGAGTCCCAGATTGTAATACAGTAGCCATAACCAGAAGATCAGTAGCAAAATGCTCAAGGCTTGCATCAATCGTTGTTGATTCACCATTGCCCAAGCCATAAACACCAAAATAATAAAAATTTCAAAGTAACCCAATGCAATCAGCAGAATTCCCGCGGCAGGAATCAGCCAGAGTTGAATCCGTGAAAATTGCTTAAGATGAATCTCGACAAAACTCAACAGCCAGAGCGCTGGCAAAATATAGAAAACAATTGCTTCATCTATGCCGCGAGGCTGCAATTGCTGAGCCACACCAAATTGCAGTAGGCATTGAAAAATAGCTGTCACTGCCAAAATACTAATCATCCATAAAGTCACGCTTTTGGCATAAGCTGAAGCGAGCCAATGTCTCGCACTTAGCAAAGCTACCGTCAGAATGCTGTAATTCAGCAGCATAATCCATGTCATCAGCCGCTGATCCTGAAAAAATGCATGTTGCTCGACCAGAACTGCAATTCCCAGTATATGTGCAAGTAACAACTGCAACAGCACCACTAGCCAATGCATACGACTCATGATAGTCAGCAGCGTAATGCCGACTTGTATCAGCCAGATTAGTAATAGACTCTCTGTAAGTAATTGAGTATGAATCAATACCGCGGCCTGACCGCAAACCCACAAACAATAAGCCAATTGCCGCAGAAAAACTGAGGGCTTGCTACGAATCAACCACCAGGCGACTGCGATAAAAATGATTCCCATCAGGATCGAAAAACTTTCCCAATAGGTCAGCAACAGCATGGCCAAGATCACACCAGCAATCCATGCGCCAAGGGCCAGTGGAATGACCGAAAACCGGCTCTTGGGCAACAGCTTGATCAGCAAACCTGTAATAGCTGCGAACCAGCTGAATATCAGCAAAGCTAGTATCAATAAGCCAGCGGCAGAATCCTGTAAATATTGCTCAGTGAGATCAAAAATTAGAATGCTAAAGCTCAGGGCCAGTCCTGCAACCAGTAAACTGGTTTCAAGCTGTTGCTTTCGGGTATAGAAATAAACACTGAATAAAATCGGCAGAACCAGTACCGAGCCCAAATACCAGATCGAATCCGAGTCGACAAACCGGAACATACTCACTACCGAAATGAGCACCACGATGGCGATAAACAGATAGCGCAAAACCGGATAATAACGTAATGCATAGATCATGCTTAATCCGGTCAACAGATTCAGACTGAGCAGATAAAGAGTTTCAGCACGTACCAACCAAAAGCTTTGTTTAAAATAAAAATAGAGTGCTAACTGGCTGACCACGCAAAATAATGCAAAGATCCCAATATTCGGACGATACAACCAAGGCAACAACAGCAAAGCCCAGAGCAGAAATAACTGATAACTGTCAGCACCAGTCTGATAAATCTGTCCAATCACGGCCAGACTTAAGCCCAGCATTAGACCCGATACAGTATCCAGACTTTGTCTTAACTTTTCCCGCGCAGCGAAACGTACACTCAGCAATGCCGAACCCAACAATAAAATTTGAGGAATAAATAGCTGGATGAATTTGGGCAGCATCCACCAGTTTGCCGCCAGTAAATACGCAATACTGACAGCGATCAGCGCAAGCCCAATGATGTAAAGAATTTGAAGCACAGCAGGTTGAATAAATAACAGCGGGGAAAATGGACGGTCTGGCGATGGTACTGTTCTAGACATACTGATCTGTTCAATTTTTATTTGATTTCACCTTAGCATGATTTTTGCAGGATATGCCAGGCAGGAACAGTCCAAGTACGCTGTACATTTTTAAATCAGAATTTGATAAATTCCGTACCCTGCAATCATGAGCAGAATCATGCCGCACAATGCCAGCAAATGTGGATAGAGTCGAGAATGGGATAAGTGGTTGAAACCCAAATACACCACAGACAAAGTCAGAAAATCCAGGAGAATCCAGCTCAAAGTCAAAATAATTAAACTTAAATCAAGATCAGGAGTAATCCCGATAAACTGCGGGAAAAAAGCCGCAAAGAAAATAATGTCCTTCGGATTAGAAATACCAACCAAAAAACCTTGTCGAAAACCACCATGCACAGGAACTAGATTCTCCTGAGCTTGCTCCTGCTGCTTAAAAATAACTTCACGGAAAATCTGCCAGCCCAGATAGCCAATATATAAACAGCCCAGCAGCTTGATCGCATCCAGCCATTGCGCATTAATGACCAACAAACCTTTTAGACTCAATACCGATAAGGCAATTAACACCAGAGAGGCGAAATTGGTACCAAAAATGGTTCTTAAAGCCGCCGCATAACCACCTTTTAAACCGGCACTGGCCACCAGCAACATCACTGGGCCAGGTGTAGCGATCATCACCACAACAGCCAGACAATATAAGAAATATTCACTAATATTCATGCTATTCCCTCAGCTATTGTTGTTTTTGTGTATAAAAAAGAGGACTTAGTCCTCCTCTTGTATATGAATCAGATGCTGACTGATGCCATCTGCCCGCAGAAAAGCCAGATCATAACTGGCGGTAGCCAAGGCCAAGATCCGGCGCTCAAACTCGTCCCAGAGCGGACGCACCTGCTTATAATGGATGCCTAAACCACTATCGTCGGTAAAATGCCGTTTTTTTTCACAGAGCTTTAAAGCATGATACAGCTTGCGCCCTTTGGAAGCATCATCACGCAAGCGCACCCGTTTCGACAGCACAAAGGCCTGCACTTTGACAAGATCGGCATGCGGTAACAATGGCACCAGAATCTGATCCAGCTGTGCATCCAGTCGCTGCCACACAGCTCGATGCTGCTCAGCACTATACGTATTCCAGTGAATCACTTCATGATTAAAACGGCGGCAACCACGACATACCGCATCACCAAATACGGTCGAGCAACGCCCTGCACATGGGGTTAAAGACGCAATACGACGATCTGAACTCAAAACACACTCCAACGATACTGCAAATTTCAGTATCTGCATCACTGCACAAAATCCTGGGTCGGGCATGACTATACACGCTCTCCCCCATGAATTGAAGCCTGTTAAAAGACTTGCGTTTTACTCGCTTATTCACTCGAATCAAGCTAAAATATGCGCCTTTCAAATTATCATGCTACGTTGGAGTATTCCATGAACGCTACTGTAGAACAGCTTGCACCTGTAGAACAGCAAGCGACGACTGGTTGGGTTGTTGCCGCACTTTATCAATTCAAAGAAGTTCAAGATCCTGCCGATCTTCAGCAACGTCTTTTGGACCTGGTAAAATCCATCAACCTTTGCGGTACTCTAATTGTGGCAGGTGAAGGCATTAACGGTACGGTTGCAGGCGACCGTGCATCGATTGATCAAATTCACCAGTTCCTTCTAAATGAAGGTTTTAACGAAATGGAATACAAAGAATCTGACAGTTCTGAAAAGCCATTCCGTAAGATGAAAATTAAATTAAAAAAAGAAATCGTGACTTTAGGCGTGGAAGTAAAACCGCGTGATTTAGTCGGTCACTATCTTGATCCAAAAGAATGGAACGAACTGATTGCACGTGATGACGTGATTCTGGTCGATACACGTAACGATTACGAATACAAAGCCGGCACTTTCAAAGGCGCAATTGACCCGAAAACTGAAAGCTTCCGCGAATTCCCTGAATACGTGAAAAATAATCTGGAACAGCACAAAGACAAGAAGATTGCGATGTTCTGTACAGGTGGTATTCGTTGTGAAAAATCAACCTCTTTACTTCTTCAAGAAGGCTTCACTGAAGTTTATCACCTGAAAGGCGGTATTTTGAAATACCTGGAAGAAACCCCGGCTGAAGAAAGCATGTGGGAAGGTGAATGCTTCGTGTTTGATGGTCGTACTGCCGTAACGCACGGTGTTGAAGAAGGCCAAAACACCAAGTGTCATGCGTGTGGCTGGCCTTTACTTCCAGAAGAAGTTGCACTCCCAAGTTATGAACATGGTGTCTCTTGTGTATACTGTATTGACAAAACTACGGAGAAACAAAAACAAGGTTTCCGTATGCGTCAATCACAAATTTTAGCAGCAAAACGCAAACGCCTCTAATTTGGCCTTTTGTAATGAAATATATAAAAACCCTCTTCGGAGGGTTTTTTGTTTACATAAAAATTACAACAGTAATAAAACTCTTACCAATTCCTTACCAAGAACCTCATTTTTTTCCAAACAAGATTGTTAGTCTAATGATACGGTGATTTACAAGCTAAGTCTTTCATTATTAACTGAAATTTTTACTTGAAAAGGAATATAAAATGGCAGGCTCACTTGCTCGAGATTCAGACAATCTGGTTCAATTTCAACCAAAAGAAAATATAAAGTTGCAACGGCTTCATCAAATTTCTGAAGAGCTTGAACAGCAGTCACATTTGTTCGTAGTTATCTTGGGAACCATTATTGGCGCAATCTTGGCGCTGTTCATTGGTTACCATATCAATACCAGCATCATGCATTTTATCCTGTTGAGTATTTTGCCGATCTGCTTGGCCTATTTCTTACGTAAAGTTTATATTTATACCCTGACACATAGCTGATTCTGTCTGATCATTTATATTCCAAGACTTTACCGCACAAAAAATACTGCTTAGGATACAGGCAGTATTTTTTATTTTGCCAATCATATGAATCTGACCGAATGGATTATTTCCGTCATGGAGCAACTGGGCTACTGGGGCATTGCCCTGCTCATGTTCCTGGATAATGTCTTCCCGCCAATCCCTTCCGAAATTATTATGCCTTCCGCGGGCTATTCCGCCTCTCAGGGCGAGTTAATACTCTTCGGGGTCATCATGTCCGGCTGTATCGGCTCTCTACTAGCAGCCGCCTTGCTATACTGGATTGGCTATAAATTTAACCATGATTCTATTTTTAAATTTGTCGATCGTTATGGCAAATATTTATTTATTAAATCAGAGGATGTGAAAAAATCACTCAGTTGGTTTGAGCATTATGGTCACCGGATTGTGTTTTTTGGCCGCATGATTCCTGCCGTCCGCTCGCTGATCAGCATTCCTGCCGGCATGAGTCATATGCCCTTCTGGAAATTTATGTTCTATAGCGCACTTGGAACCATCATCTGGACTACATTTTTGGCCTGTGTCGGATTTTATTTTGGCGAAAACCAGCAGTTGATGCAGCAAATTTTCAGTAAAGTCAGTTATGTGATTATTGCCATTGTTGCGGTAATTATTATCTGGATTTTCTACCGTAGACAGCAGCGTAAAAATCGTCCATCCTGAGGAAGATCCCTTAAGGAGATTAAAACGATGTCGCATTATCTTAAATATTTTGCCACCGTTTATCTGACCTTAGTTCTATTGGTAGGCATATTCATCTATGTATTCAATCTGGGCGCCATTCTGCTGATTCCTGCCCTGATTGCTTCTGCCTTTCTCAGTGCCCGATACTTTGTTAAGAAAGAACTTCGTTTGCCGACTCAGCAAGAGAAAAGCAAACTGGTCTGGGGCTCCACTATTATTGCCATGACATTCGGGTTTATCTTTTTAGTTGTGGTCATCTGGATGAACCCGCAGACAGATGAGATTTATAGAACCATCACCTATACAGGAAGAGGAACAAATTCATTCCTGGTGGCTGCAAGCATTGCCTTACATGCCTTGCTGTTTCATATCGCCTACAATGCTTATGCACGCTATAGTCTGGCGAAGCGTACAGGCTTGAAAGAAAATAGGATTCGAGTAGATCTCAAAGATGCAAAAAGGCCAAAGCTAAAAAAAGCACCCTGCGGTGCTTTTTTTATGAATTATTCTGGCGTGTGATACATCAGGTACAATTCATTTAAGTTTTCTGGAATTTCTTCTGCAAGTTCATCCATTAACTGGCCATTGCGACGGAAAGTTTCCATTTGTGGATCTTCATCATCAATGCCACTGAAGACCATGATTGGCAGGGTTAAATCCACCAGTTGTTCTTCAAATTCTTCAGTAAACCAAGCGTCTTCGTTCAGGAACATGGCATCTACAAAACCCACACTCCAGTCACCCAAGCTTGATTCAGTATCTGCTTCTTCAATTTCAAACGGGAATGTAATCCCTTCTTCATTGGCTAAGCTTTGACGAATAGACTCTAACCATGCTTGCACCTGAGTGATGATTTCTGCAGGCACTTTCTTTTGATTACTATCAAAAAGTTCGTCTAACCATTTGTCGAATTTTGGGCCTACTGCAATAGCACATAAGAAACCATGGGTTGCCGCGAAATCTAGACCATGTTCATTTTGGTCACCATCTAGATATTCACTCAACAGGTCTAAATCTAAAGCACTCATCTAACATCCAAACTTAGAAAACCGAAAGGTTTAGCATAGCATTTATTCAGACTATGCTAAATCCGAATTCGTTAATCTTCGTCATCAAAATCGTCGTCATCGTCGAAGTCATAGTCAAAATCTTTGAGTTCGCGCTCTAAACGACGTTGGGTCAGTAGATCATCGATCAGACGACGTTTTTCCAACGACTCTTTAGCACTGAGCTTGCTAGAAGCCTCATCGAAATTAACATCATCTTCACCGAAGTTATCATCTAGTTCAAAATCTGTAGAAGACACTAAAACTTCCTCATGAGTGAAAAATGTAAAAGGATTTAAGCGCTATTTATCGTGCCTAAAATAACAAGTCAAGTTTTATTTGGATTTTCGTATTTTTAATTTGTAATTAGGGGTTTTTTCTGTCTCAATTGTGTGCCATGATATAATCCACCCTGCGTCCTTATGTTTTTTGATTCTCCTTTTTTGAGTCATAAACAGACACGCAGGGGATGAACTTGAAAACAACAAATTCACCCCCATCTTAAATTACTGAATTTCATTTTAAATATTTTATCAGACAGCTTTCATGCTGAATTCTCTGATGAAATATATAGGCTATTCACTAAATTTAACGAGCTTAAATCGTGCAGCATTGTACGGTTTTTTACTGTCACAGATTCAACGAAGAGTAAGCAAAAGATGAGCGATATGACTTCCCCTACTTCTCAAGTAGCGGCTCTGATTAGCCGAGGCAAAGAACAAGGTTATTTAACCTTCGCTGAGGTTAACGATCATCTGCCGGACTCCATCACAGAAAGCGAGCAGATTGAAGATATCATTCAGATGCTGAATGACGTCGGTATTCCGGTACATGATCGCGCGCCTGAATCTGATGATACGATGTTCGAAGATACTGCAGAAGCGGCGGATGAAGTTGCAGAAGAAGAAGCTGCAGCCGTACTTGCATCGGTAGAAAACGAGCCAGGTCGTACCACTGACCCTGTACGTATGTATATGCGTGAGATGGGTACAGTAGAACTTCTGACTCGTGAAGGCGAAATCAGCATCGCAAAACGCATCGAAGAAGGTATTCGTGATGTTTTGCACTCGATTGCTTACTGGCCGAATGCGGTAGAAGTGGTACTGCAAGAATACAAAGATTATGAAGCCGGCGAACGCCGTCTTGCTGACCTTTTATCAGGTTATTTAGATCCTGAATCAGATGAAGAAATTCCTGAAGTTCTAGAAGAAGAAGCGGTTCTTGCTGAAGATGAGACTGACTCGAAAAAATCGACCAAAGACGTAAAACTGGACGATGATGAAGAGGAAGAAGAAGCAGATTCTGATGATGAATCAGAAGCAGATTCTGGTCCAGATCCTGAAATTGCCAAAGCGCGTTTCACTGAACTGGAAAATGCGTGGCTGAATACCAAAGCAACCATTGAAAAACATGGTCGTGACAGCAAACAGGCTGAAGAAGCTCTTCAGGCACTTGCAACTGTATTCATGATGTTCAAATTCACCCCACGTCTATTTGATATCATTTCTGAAATGATTCGTGGTACCCATGACCAGATTCGTGGTGCAGAACGTGAAGTGATGCGTTATGCAGTACGTCGTGGCCGTATGGACCGCACCCAGTTCCGTACCAGCTTCCCGGGTCAGGAATCGAATCCAGCCTGGTTAGATGAGCAGATCGCGAAAACACCTGCAGACCAGAAAGCTTATCTGGAAAAAGTACGTCCAGACGTATTGGCATTCCAGCAAAAAATTGCCGATATCGAGAAAGAGCTTGGCCTTGATGTAAAAGGCATTAAAGACATTGCCAAACGTATGGCCGTCGGTGAAGCCAAAGCACGTCGTGCCAAGAAAGAAATGGTTGAAGCGAACTTGCGTCTGGTCATTTCGATTGCGAAGAAATATACCAACCGTGGCTTGCAATTCCTGGATCTGATTCAGGAAGGTAACATCGGTCTGATGAAAGCCGTAGACAAGTTTGAATACCGTCGTGGTTATAAATTCTCGACTTATGCAACTTGGTGGATTCGTCAGGCAATCACCCGTTCGATTGCGGATCAGGCACGTACCATTCGTATTCCGGTACACATGATTGAAACAATCAACAAGATCAACCGTGTATCTCGTCAGCTTCTACAGGAAATGGGTCGTGAACCAACTCCTGAAGAACTGGGCGAGCGTCTGGAAATGGACGAAGTCAAAGTACGTAAAGTACTGAAAATCGCCAAAGAACCGATTTCGATGGAAACACCGATCGGTGATGATGAAGATTCGCATCTGGGTGATTTCATTGAAGACAGCAACATCACGTCACCAATTGATGCTGCAACGTCTGAAGGCCTGAAAGAAGCAACACGTGAAGTTCTGGAAAACCTGACTGAACGTGAAGCCAAAGTCCTGAAAATGCGTTTTGGTATCGACATGCCGACCGACCATACTTTGGAAGAAGTGGGCAAACAGTTTGACGTAACACGTGAACGTATTCGTCAGATTGAAGCCAAAGCACTGCGTAAACTTCGCCATCCATCGCGTTCAGAACACTTACGTTCATTCCTTGAGAATGATTAAGATTTGATACTTGATGTGGAGACTTGAAATTTGATCATCAGTCTCCATTTAAGTAGCCAAGACAGACCCAAACGCCTGCATGATTGCAGGCGTTTAAAATTAGGGGGACTACCATGTTAGACCGTACACCATCTCGTGAACTTCAAGAACATCTTTGGGTTTTCCCTATGGATTATCCGATTAAACTGATTGGCCTTGCGGGCGATGAATTGCGTCACGCTGTCATCGACATTTTTCTAAAACATTTTCCAGATTTTGAAGGTGATAGCGTAAGTATTACACCATCACGTACTGGCAAATATCACTCCATTACCGCACAACTGCGCTTTCTGGAGCTGGAACAGGTGCATGCAGTGTATGCAGATTTGGCCGCCTGCCCGCTGATTAAAACTGCATTGTAATCGAAAATACAAAAGACACGCTTCCGGGCGTGGTTTTTTTTTGCCTGTACAATGACTGAGCTAGCGCTTAAATATTGCAGATCTCGCCCCTATTTCATGCCGAAGCCATTATAATTATGATCAGTTTTTATAATTACTAAGGACACTCCCTGTGACTGATGTGCTGCAAAAGCCCGAGCTGATCATTCGTCAATATCACGACCTCACACCTTATGAAGATCGTTTTCTGGAAATGAAAACATTTACGGAAACCCGTGATGAACATAGCCCGGATCAATTGTGGATTTTGCAACATCAGGATGTACTGACTCAAGGTCAGGCAGGCAAACCGGAACATATTCTAATGCCGAGCAATATTCCGGTGATTCAGACCGATCGTGGTGGTCAGGTGACCTGGCATGGTCCCGGTCAATTGGTGGCTTACTTCATGTTTGACCTGAATCGTCTGGGCTGGAATGTGCGCACGCTGGTGTCTTATGCTGAAAACCTGATGATTGACTTGCTGAAAAAATATGGCATTGATGCCTATGCCAAACCGGATGCACCCGGGGTATATGTGTCTGAGCGAAAAATTGGCTCACTCGGTTTTAAAATTCGTAAAGGCCGTAGCTACCATGGTCTGTCCTTAAACCTGGATTGTGACCTGAGCGGATTCAACACCATCAATCCTTGTGGCTATGCAGGACTGGAAATGGTACGCATGAGTGACCTGCTCGAACAACCACCCCAGTTTAGCCAGTTGTGCACTGAAATTATTGAAACTTTGCGCCACAGCGGGTACTTTAAGCAAATAACTGTCGAGCAAAGATAAAGCCTTTGCATTTTACTCCCAAATAAATTAGAGTATTTACTCTAAACTAATAATATTGAGATAGGGATCATCACGTGATTGCGACTAAATCCGTAAAACCCGCTTTGCAGCTTGCCTATGTCAAACTCATGATGGATGTGATTGGCCGAGGTCTGGTCATGGCAAGTCAGGTGGATGAAGAAATCAAACAGGAAGTGGCCCATTTTCCAGCAAATTTTACTCTTTCCATGAAAGTCTTTCCGCATGGCCCGGCCTTTGTGGCACGGGTCACTGAGGACAAACAACTGGAACTGGTCAAAAATCTGGAAAAAGCACCTGATTTGATCATTACCTTTAAACATCTGCACCATGCCTTTTTGGTGTTTTCTTTTCAGGAAAGCACCTCACAGGCTTTTGCCCATGACCGTATGATTGCTGATGGCGATATTTCCAATGCCATTCGTCTGGTACGCTGCCTGAATAAAATGGAAGCACTAATTTTGCCAAAAATGGTGGCACAACTGGCAGTGAAAGAATATCCAAGCAATCTGAGCTTAAAAGAAAAACTAAGCGAAGCGAGCAGCATTTATCTGAAAATCGCTCAATCCTATTTGAAACGGAGTGTATAACATGGCTAAACCTTATTATGAATTTTTCTGTCCGGTCAAAGTGATTGCCGGTCATGCCGCGTTAGAACATATTCCGTTTGAACTTGCGACTTTAGGGGCCAAACGTCCGCTGATCATTACCGACAAAGGCGTCCGTGCCAACAATTTGTTGGCACCAATTGAAGCTGCATTTGAAATGGCAGATGCTGCAATTGTAGCGATTTTTGATGATGTACCACCCGACTCTAGCTTGGGTACAGTGCGCAGTGCGGCAAAGCTGTATCGCGAAAATCATTGCGACGCGATCATTGCTGTGGGCGGAGGTTCAGTCATTGATACCTCTAAGGCAACCAATATTCTGGTATCGGAAGGCGGTGATGACCTGCTGAAATATTCGGGTGCACATAACTTGCCTAAACCGCTGAAACCGTTCTTTGTGATTCCAACCACATCTGGTACAGGTTCAGAAGTGACCATGGTCGCTGTCGTGTCGGACACTGAAAAGAACGTCAAAATGCCGTTCGCCTCTTATTATCTGATGCCGCATGCTGCGATTCTGGATCCCCGCATGACCCAGACCTTGCCGCCACATTTAACCGCCATGACCGCAATGGATGCTATGACCCATGCGGTCGAAGCTTATACCTGCATGGCAGCCAATCCGATTTCGGATGCTTATGCCACCGCCGCAGTCAAAAAGATCAGTACCCACCTATTTAATGTGCTGGATAACCCTTCCGATGCACAAGGCCGTCTGGAGCTGGCACAGGCATCGACCATGGCGGGAATTGCATTTTCCAACTCGATGGTTGGCATTGTGCATTCACTGGGGCACTCATTGGGTGCAGTGGTACACCTGCCGCATGGTTTATGCATGAACTTATTCCTGCCTTATGTGCTGGAATACAACAAAGAGGTCAATGGCGATAAAATCGCAGATCTGCTCCTGCCTTTGGCGGGTGCCGATATTTATGCACAAACGCCGGCGCATCTACGTGCTGACAAAACTATTGCAACGATTCTAACCATGCGTGACCGGATTTACAGTCTCACCAAATTACCGCGCACATTACGTGAAACCGGTAAGATTTCTGAAGCCCAGCTCGATGAAGTGGCAGAGAAAGCCCTGAATGATGGTTCCATCATTTATAACCCGAAAGAAGCTACCCTGGAAGATTTAAAATCTATCTTAAAAAAGGCTTGGTAATTACTGAAAAATAAGCCAATATAGCCGAAATTCCAGCCTGATGTTTTTTTAAACATCAGGCTTTTATCTTGCATAAGAAAAAATTCGATTTCTATTTTTGAATGGCACATTTTATGCAGGACAAAAGTCAAAAAAATAGCTAGCAAAAGCCGTTCTTTTCAAGTAGATTGGCGGACTTTTATAGAAAACTGTAGGGGGGATCGTTCGTCTCAAACGATCCTTACAAATATGACTGATCCTTGATCAACGATTAAGAGGATAACGCCGTTGACTAATATCTCTGGGACTCAATCGGCAGCTAAACTGCAAAAAACGCTGGGACTCTGGCACATCATTATTATTGGTTTAGCTTATATTCAACCCATGACCTTGTTTGATACATTTGGTCTGGTATCTGAAGAAAGTAACTTCCACGTTCCTACCTCTTACATTTTTGCACTGATTGCAATTTTGTTAACCTCCTTGAGCTATGGTCATATGATTCGTCGCTACCCTTCTTCGGGTTCGGCCTATACCTATGCGCAAAAATCCATCCACCCGAACGTAGGTTTCATGGTGGGTTGGTCATCCTTGCTGGATTACCTGTTATCGCCAATGGTCAATATCATTCTGGCGGTGATTTATCTGGAAGCACTTTTCCCAGACATGAACCATTGGGTTTGGGTCATTGGTTTAACCGCCTTTATGACCGCGATTAACCTTCGTGGTGCGAGATTTGTTGCCAACTTCAACAGTATGATTGTATTCGTACAATTGGGCGTCATTGCATACTTCACCTGGATGGTTTACCAACTTCTGGAAGGTGGCGTAAATGCAGACGGCACACTGGTCGATGCAAAATATCAACTGTGGAGTTTAGAGCCATTCTGGAATGAGTTTACTTCTGTTGCTGCCCTGATTACCGGTGCAACCTTACTGTGCTTCTCATTCACAGGTTTTGACTCTTTAAGTTCTCTTGCTGAAGAAACCAAAGATACTGAGAAAACCTTACCTAAAGCGATTTTCTTGACTGCATTATTGGCAGGTATCATCTTCATCATCAGTACTTACTTCATGCAGATCTTCTTCCCGAATGATCCAAAAACTTACTTTGAAGATATCGCTGCAACACAGCCGGATATTTTACAAGCTGTCGGTGGCGTGGCGTTTAAGACAGTCGTACTTTACTTCGCAATTGTGACAGTCATGGCTTCTGGTATTTCAGCACATGCGGGGGTATCTCGTCTGATGTACGTAATGGGTCGTGATGGCGTAATCAACAAGAAGATCTTTGGTCATATTAGTCCGAAAAACTACACACCTTCATACAACATCCTGATCGCTGGTGCAGTGGCTTTAACTGCTGGCTTTATGGATCTTGATTTTGTGGTGTCTTTGATCAGCTTTGGTGCCTTAACTGCATTCAGTTTCGTCAACTTGTCGGTGATTTCACGTTATGCATTACGTGATGGTCGTACCAAGAGTGCTAAAGAGATCATGAACTTTGTCGTTGTTCCTTTACTTGGCTTCATTTCAGTCTTTGCATTGTGGCTAGAAGTCGATGAAGCTTCGCTTAAATATGGTCTGATCTGGGCATTTGGCGGTATCTTGTACTTGGGTTATAAAACCAAAGGCTTCAAGCACCCAGCTCCTCAGCACAATGAATTTGACGATAAATAATATCTTTTCAATTCAAATAAAAAAGGCGCTTCATGCGCCTTTTTTATGTCTGTCATGTTTTGATTTTACTAACGCAGATAGCAATCAAAACCCATCTGGGTATTAACTCGATTATTTTCATAACCCAGTTTCTCAATAAACAGACTGCGATTAGACAATAACTTTTGCTCTTCCGGACCTAAACGGGCTCTATTTTTGATAGCTAGTTGATACATTTCATCGACGACATCCTGAAAAATATCACAGACTTCCTCACGCTTGGCGGGCTTTAATTTACGCCCCCGCCAGGTCCATTGAAAATCATCTGAATTCAGGCTCTGCCCCCATTTTTCGATACGTGTATCTAAGCGTTTTTGCATGTTGAGCAAGCCCTGCTGTATTTCCGCTTGAGTAATGGGTTGAATTTCCTTTGTTGCCGATGTGGCAGCACTGCTCTCTTCCGCACTGATGGAAGCCGCAATAGTTCCAAGGCAACATGCGATGACAAGTTTTAATAGAGGCTTCAAGGCTGTACCTTTTGTTATATTTGATAAAGTTATAAATTCAAGCATACAACGAAGTGAAAAGCAGTTTATCTATTTGTTACACAAAATAAAAAAGCCACCCAAAGGCAGCTTTTAGAATCATCACAAATTTCAGCTTAAAGCGTTTTAAAATCTTGCTGACGCCAAGCTTCGTAGACAATTACTGCAGTGGCATTCGACAAGTTCAAACTTCGGGAGTTTTCTGCCATCGGTAAACGAATCCAGTGCTTTTGCGGAAACATCATACGAACATGTTCAGGCAGACCACGAGTTTCCGGACCCATTAACAAGGCCACAGGACGGTTTAAATCCGAAGTATGCGGTGTTTCAGAACCTTTGGTGGTCAATGGATAGATTGCATCCAGCCCAATGCCTTTGCTTGCCAAATCGGCCAGACAGTCTTCGATGTTTTCCCAAATCTGCATATTGGCATATTCGTGATAATCCAGACCGGCACGTTTCAGCTTTTTGTCATCCAGCTCAAAACCCAGCGGCTTGACCAGATGCAACTGTGCTCCGGTATTCGCACATAGACGAATGATATTGCCTGTATTTGCAGGAATTTCAGGCTCATATAAAACAACGTGGATCACAGCTTACTCACTCAATATATTTAATTCAGACAGGACATTCGTCTTGCGCTCGGGCAAAGCAGTGCTTTGCTTATCCTCTTACTTCACGCACAGCCTTAGTCTTGCGCTCGGGCAAAGCAGTGCTTTGCTTATCCTCTTACTTCAGGCCTAGCCTTCGCCTTGCGCTCGGGCAAAGCAGTGCTTTGCTTATCCTCTTACTTCAGGCCTAGCCTTCGTCTTGCGCTCGGGGCAAAGCAGCGCTTTGCTTATCCTCTTACTTCAGGCACAGCCTTCGTCTTGCGCTCGGACAAAGCAGTGCTTTGCTTATCCTCTTACTTCAGGCACAGCCTTCGTCTTGCGCTCGGACAAAGCAGTGCTTTGCTTATCCTCGCTCATGCCATTGCAATTGTTCACGTAAGCGTACAACTTCACCAATAATGGTCAAAGTCGGTGCCTGAATCTGATGTTCGGACACTTTGGATGCAATGTCAGCAAGGGTTCCCACGACGACTTTCTGTTCAGGCGTCGTACCTTTAGAAACCAAGGCCACCGGCATGTCGGCTCGCTGACCATGAGCGATTAATTCTGCACAGATTTTCTCCAGTCCAACCAGTCCCATATAGAGCACTAAGGTCTGGTTTTCATAGACCAACTCACTCCAAGGCAATTCTGGCGAACCTTCTTTTAAGTGACCTGTCAGAAAACGCACACTTTGCGCATAATCACGATGGGTTAATGGAATACCGGCATAGGCTGAACAGCCTGAAGCTGCGGTAATTCCTGGAACCACCTGGAAAGTAATCCCTGCAGCAAATAGCTCTTCAATCTCTTCACCGCCACGCCCGAAGATAAATGGATCACCGCCTTTCAGACGACAAACCCGTTTTCCTTCACTGGCATATTTCACCAACAAGGCATTAATCCCATCTTGCGGAACTGCATGATTGGAACGTGCCTTACCCACATAGATCTTTTCCGCATCACGGCGGCACAGCTCCATAATTGGCGCTGAAACCAGACGGTCGTAAATGACCACATCAGCCTGCTGCATCAAACGTAGGGCTTTTAAGGTTAACAGTTCTGGATCACCAGGACCCGCACCGACCAAGTAGACTTCACCTTTCGGCTTTTGCCATTCTTGTAATGCTTGCTCGATCAGGCGATCTGCTTCCGCGATATTGTCGTTGAACACCTGTTCTTTTAGCGGACTGGCATATAAATCTTCCCAGAAAATACGACGTTCATCCGGATTGACAATTTTAGCCTTAACCGCACTGCGCCATTTTCCTGAAAATTCAGCCAGCTTGCCCATACCATGCGGAATAGTCGTTTCAAGCTGAGTCCGGATCTGCCGCGACAACACGGGCGACGTACCATTCGATGCCACTGAAATCACCAATGGCGAACGGTCAATAATTGCAGGAACCATAAAGCGGCAATGCGGCGGATCATCAACGCTATTGACCAGGACATTTTCCGCTTCACACAATTCAAAGACCTGACGATTGGTCTCTGCATCATCAGTCGCCGCAATCACCAGTCGATATGAACGTAACGCAACTTCAGGATGAAAAGCTGCCTGCACATAGTGTCCTTGGCTATTTTGCACAATTCGCAGCAGACTCTCTTCAATTTCAGGCGCAATCACATGAATGATCGCACCTGCTTTTTGTAGGAGAAGTGCTTTACGGTATGCAATATGTCCACCACCGACAATCAGACAAGGTTGCTGTTGCAACTTTAACGAGATTGGAAAAATATCCACGAACTACCTCAAAATTTTAAATCTGCTGTCTATGCAATTTTCATGCACATTTAGGGATGCTGAGATCGACAATTAGTCGATATAAGTCGCACCACCCATATATGGACGTAATACTTCAGGAATCTCAATCGAGCCATCGGCGCGCTGATAGTTTTCCATCACTGCAAGTAAAGTACGACCCACGGCCAGACCTGAACCATTCAAGGTATGTACAAATTCAGTTTTCTTCTGATCAGCACGGTAACGCGCTTTCATACGACGTGCCTGGAAGTCCCCCATGTTTGAGCATGAAGAAATTTCACGATAGGTATTTTGGCTTGGTACCCAAACTTCCAGGTCATAAGTCTTGGTCGCACCAAAGCCCATGTCACCACCACAAAGTAAAATTTTACGATATGGAAGTCCAAGTGCCTGCAAGATGCCTTCAGCATGGCCAGTCAATTCTTCAAGCACTTGCATCGAAGTTTCAGGCTTCACAATTTGAACCATTTCGACTTTGTCGAATTGGTGCTGACGGATCAAACCGCGGGTATCACGACCATAAGAACCTGCTTCGCTACGGAAACATGGCGTGTGCGCTGCATATTTCAGTGGCAGACGGTCTGCATCAATAATTTCATCACGTACGAAATTCGTCACTGGCACTTCAGCAGTTGGAATCAGATAAAACTCTTTTTCGCCCTGCAGCTTAAACAGATCTTCTTCAAATTTAGGCAGCTGACCAGTCCCACGCAATGAATCTGCATTGACCAGATAAGGCACATAGGCTTCGGTATAACCATTTTGATCAGTATGCGTATTTAGCATGAACTGGGTAATGGCACGTTGTAAACGCGCCAATGGACCTTTCAATACACTGAAGCGTGAACCAGTTAATTTGGTCGCGGTTTCAAATTCAAGACCGCCCATCATTTCGCCCAGATCCGTATGGTCTTTGATTTCGAAATCAAATTCACGCGGTGTACCCCATTTCAGGATTTCCACGTTATCGCTTTCGTCTTTACCTTCAGGCACAGCTTCATCTGGCAAGTTTGGAATAGATAATAATTTTTCTTCAAGCTCAGCTTGCAGTTCAGCCAGTGCTGCTTCAGCCGCTTTGATTTCATCACCAATCGCAGACATGCGAGTCATGATTTCAGATGCGTCGCCACCTGCTTTTTTAATTTGACCGACTTGTTTGGCACCGGCATTACGTTCAGCTTGCAGTGTTTCTGTCTTGGACTGAATCTCTTTACGGCGTGCTTCTAGGGATGCCCACTCTTCAACATTGAGTTGAACACCACGTTTTGCCAAGGCTACATTTACAGCCTCAATATTATTTCTGAGTAATTTCGGGTCGATCATAATCAATCTTTGCAGAAGAAAAAAACTGGCTATAGTGTAAGCTCTTAGCATTAAAAAATACAGTGACCAAGACCACGGCTGCGTCCTATTAGCACAATATTTAGGAAGCTGTCTGCTGCAAAATGGCTAAATATTCAGGGCGAATCACTTCATTTAAATCCGCATATGACACTTTTAATTCAGGCATTCCTGCTGCTGCCGGAGCTAGTTCGCCTGCCGGATACACCATCACCAGACCTGTTGTATCAAAATAATAGTTATCACTCAATTTTAACTGCTGTTGTTGAATACCCTGCGTATTCAGCCATTGAGTATTGGTTCGATACATCGCATTCAGCAGTTTCTGCTCACCACCATTTAATAACAGTTGAGACAAAGCCAAACGTTTTTTCTGTTTTAGATCAAAATTGATATATTCCGTATGAGTCATCAGCTTGGACTGATTGCGAGGTAGATTGGAACTTTTTAAGGCAAAAGAAGCCAGATGGGCACGCTGACCGACAAATTCCACCTTGATAAAGCGCTGATCCAGATAATACGGCTCATCGGCTTTTTTAGGATTTTTCTGGGTGACCTTGGTGAATGCAACAGGTTCGGTATGCTGTATCCGCTCAATAAAATATTGATTAATCCAGTCAATATTGCTGTCCACTGTTTGTAGATCAAAGCGTACACAACCTTCTATTTCACACACCACTTTGGCTGCCCCTTTCACAGGAACGCTCTTGGCTTCAATCTGCACAACACGGTCTGTTTGCGCGAGCGTTGCCACTGAGCTGGATTGAGGTTGACAACCCATCATACCCACAGTGAGTAATAAGACAGCGTAGATTCCAACTGTTCTAAATAGATTATTCTTCATCCTGAGCTCCCAAAATTTTGCAATTCCATTGACTCGACTTTTATTTATTCTAAGATGCTCTCCTGTTTAGATATAGCTGAACCTTGTAGCCTGCTCAAAAAAATCCTGATGATCGGCAATAAAAAAGCAACCTCGAAAGGTTGCTTTTTTAGTTGGTTCATATTGATGCTTATTGATCAATAATGTCCGTACCTTTTGGTGGAGTAAAGTTAAAGGTAGAGGCTGGAATACTGCTATTTACTTTTACATTGCTAAATTTGATATGGGTGGTTTGTCCCAATGAATCCTGCAAGATCATCAAGCTTGGTGCTTTGTTCGCGCCAAAGCTAATGGTCAGGCTTTCAAACACACCATCGGTATTTTTAGGATATAGCGTGTAATAGGTTTTGCCTTTATTTGGCTGAGTCACCCGGTAAGACTGCATAATCTGGCTGGTGTTTCCTGACAGCAATAACGCCGGTGTATTGGCAACCTGCTCATCTAAGCTTTGACGAACGGCTTGCTGCAAGTCCGGATCATAAATCCAGACGGTTTTACCCGTGGTTGCAATGACTTGCTTCGACGGTGCAGTCGTTTCCCAATAGAATTTACCCGGACGCGCGACTTTCATCACGCCTTTAAAGGTTTGATTCATATGTTGTGCAGTCAAACCTTTTTTCTGGGTCGCTCTCGGGTTGGTTACCTTGGTGCTTTGTTCGAAATTTGCCGTCATGCTACGCACATGATTGAGCTGTTTGACCAGACTGGCTGTTGCCTGTTGCTCCGAAGCTGCCACAGGTGCAGCAAACACGGTTGTACTCATCACCGGTGCTAAAGTCACTGCACCCAGAGCCATAGCACAGACGGTTTTACGAAGCATATTCATAATTTCACCTTTATATTTTGCGTGATCGCAATTTATTTGATAGCTCATCTTAAACGAAAATTAAAAGCTAAAATGATAGAAAATAAGAACTTTTGTATTGTTATTAATTCGAAACCGGTTTTTTTGTTCATCATTATGAAGATTTCAGGACAATTTTTACATTATGGAATGTCGCTTAATCTGCCTATTAATTTTCAGGCATAAAAAAACCCACAATAACTGTGGGCTTTTTTCTATCTCAGCGAATTACGCGTCAACAGATACGTAGCGACGGCCGAATTGACCTTTCACTTCGAATTTTACTACGCCATCAGCAGTAGCAAATAATGTATGGTCACGACCCATACCAACGTTTTGACCAGCGTGGAATTCAGTACCACGTTGACGAACGATGATGTTACCTGCAGTTACAGTTTGACCACCGTAAACTTTAACACCTAACATCTTAGGATTCGAATCACGACCGTTCTTAGTCGAACCACCGGCTTTTTTAGTTGCCATGTCTATTTACTCCTCGTAATTAGCCTGAAATAGCTGTAATTTTCAACTCAGTGAACCATTGACGGTGACCTTGTTGTTTACGGTAGTGTTTACGACGACGCATTTTGATGATGCGGATTTTGTCGTGACGACCATGGCTAACTACTTCAGCAGTTACAGTAGCACCAGCAACAACTGGAGCACCGATTTGAATGCTTTCACCGTTAACAAGCATCAATACGTCATCAAACGTAATAGTCGCGCCAGTTTCAGCTTTCAATAATTCTACTTTAAGGGTTTCACCCTCAACTACACGGTGCTGTTTACCACCGCTTTGGATTACTGCGTACATAATGTACTCCAAACAAGCCCGTGCCGTCGTGCCGATAAAGGAATATATCGAACTTAAGACGTACGCCACTGGGGGGATATCTAAGGGCGAGGATTTTAAGGGATATTCAAAAAAACAACAAGCCATTTTACTGAAATAATAATGAGCAGGATGCGCTAATTATTTAACTATTAAATAATTTCTATCAAATCAAATACTCAAGATATATTCAGCAACAAAATAATACAGCAGAAATCCGGCCAGTTTGATTAATATACTCAGCCTGACGAATAGGGCCACGCCCCTGACCTTTCCTGATTTTTTATGGCTCAAAATATGGATCGAATCTACATAAGATCTATAAAAAGCTGATTTTTAGTGGAGTTTATGCATTTCTTAGGTTTCACTCATGTTATAAATTGTTAAACTACGCCCAGCGATTTACCAGACTAGAGGTTTTCTTTCACATGACCATCGACTTTAAGCAAGACATTCTCGCGCCTGTTGCTAACGACTTTGCTGCGATGGACACATTCATTAATGAAGGAATTACCTCAAAAGTTGCATTAGTGATGGCTGTCAGCAAACATGTGGTAGAAGCGGGTGGCAAACGTATGCGCCCGATTATGTGCCTTTTGGCCGCCAAGGCGTGTGGTGCTGAAAATTTAGAACCGCACCGCAAACTGGCTGCAATCATTGAGATGCTGCATACCGCAACACTGGTGCATGATGATGTGGTGGATGAGTCTGGCCTGCGCCGTGGCCGCCCGACGGCCAATGCGACCTGGAATAACCAGACTGCGGTTTTAGTCGGTGACTTTCTGATTTCACGTGCTTTTGATTTGCTGGTCGATCTGAACAACATGGTGTTGCTCAAAGATTTTTCGACCGGTACCTGTGAAATTGCTGAAGGTGAAGTGCTGCAACTACAATCCCAGCATCAACCGGAAACCACTGAAGCGACTTATTTGAATATTATTCATGGCAAAACTTCGCGCCTGTTTGAACTGGCCACCGAAGGTGCTGCCATTTTGTCGGATAAAGATGAATTCCGTCAGCCTTTAAAAACCTTTGCCGGACATTTCGGCAATGCTTTCCAGATTATTGATGACATTTTAGATTACACCTCCGATGCGGACACGCTCGGCAAAAATATTGGTGATGATCTGATGGAAGGTAAACCGACCCTGCCATTGATTGCGGCACTGAAAAACACCACCGGTGAGCAACATGAAATCATCCGTCGCAGTATTGCGACTGGCGGTACGGAACATCTGGAACAGGTCATTCAAATTGTCAATGAATCTGGTGCGCTGGATTATTGCCGTCAACGTGCTACAGAAGAAACTGAAATTGCAATTGATGCCTTACAGGCATTACCTGACTCCGAATATCGTCAGGCCCTGATTAATCTGGCCAAACTGGCCCTACACCGAATTCAGTAACTTTTAAACTCGCCTATGCATATTAATTTTCTAGATCTTTTTCAAAACATGCAACACCAGCTTGAACAACCTCGGGCGGTGCTGGATGAAAATCTTCTGATTGAACTGGTTGAAAGAATCAGACCTGAAGACAGCAGAAATACCGAAGAGATCGAAGCGAAATTCAATGCATTTATCCGGGCTTTATTACTCACCCCGAATGCGGTTGCCACGCTTCAAACCTTTACCCTGCGGATCATTAACCGCTATAAACAGACCGGTCTGTTTTCCGATACCGGCATTTTGTCTCTAGATGGATTCTGGAACCAGCTAAACCAGCGCCTTGGTGCACATGTCTTGCCGCTGATTCCTGACCATCAACAACTTCAGGAATTATTTCGCAAGGTTTTTTATCAACGTACTGATAAATACTGGCTAGACTATTTTGATGAAGATGACTGGCAACGTTTATTTGCAGTCCTGAATCAGGGACATTCCAATCAACCTGAAAAAACCCGGATTAAAGACCAGCTAATCAAGGCACTGACCATTTTGTCGTACCGGATCAGTGGTATTGGTCTGCACCCTGAATTTATTAATGCCCAGCCTGAACTGATGGAATACGAATCTCCTTTTCTGGTGCAGAATCGTGAGATTAACGAGTTTATTCAGGAATATAAAAAACGTTATAACACAGTCACCCTGGTCGATTCGATTACCCCACCGGATGCCTCACAAGCGCTGGTGATGCTGGAACAATGTCATGATGTCGTGGCCAAGATTCGCCGTTCTACCAAGCGGACTGGCGTCAGTGTCAGCCTGACCTATATGCTGGCACTGCTAGAACAGTGTCTGGAACGGGTTGAGATTCTGCTGAATATGGTGATGGATGACGATGATCTGCGTTATCAATCCATTGGCCTGTTTATGGCGGACATTACTGAAGCAATTTATAGTGAACGCAGTGTGCGGGCCCTGCTGGCTACCAATAGTGAACTTTTAGCTTTACAGGTAACTGAAAATGCCAGCAAGACTGGTGAACATTATGTGAGTACCGACAAGCAAGGCTTTCTGGCCATGTATAAATCGGCTGCAGGGGCTGGTGCCATCATCGCAACAATGGCCACCTTAAAAGTTCTGATGACACGCCTCACCATGGCCCCTTTGATGCAGGCCTTTAGCTATAGCATGAACTATTCGCTAGGCTTTATGCTAATTCATGTGCTGCATTTTACCGTGGCAACCAAACAGCCGGCGATGACTGCTGCCGCACTGGCTGCTACCGTACAGCAGCGTAAAGGCTCGAAAATGGCTCAGATTGCCGAGCTGGCTGCGCTGATTGTAAATATCATCCGCACCCAGTTTGTCGCCATTCTGGGCAATATTTCGATTGCGATTCCAGTAGCAGCATTGATTACCCTGCTGTGGGATTTTGCGCTGCATGAACCTTTAATGAATCATGCCAAGGCTGCCAAAACCCTGCATGACCTGAATCCGTTTACTTCGTTGGCAATTCCGCATGCAGCGATTGCCGGGGTATGTCTGTTCCTGTCCGGATTATTGGCCGGTTATTTTGACAATATGGCCGTTTACCGCAAAGTTGGTCCGCGCCTGAAAGCCCATGTGCGGTTATCTCAGCTGATGGGGCAAGAACGTCTTTACCGTTTTGCTGATTATATCGAACGCAATCTGGGTGCACTGGCGGGTAATTTTATTTTCGGGATCATGCTCGGCAGTATGGGTACCCTTGGTTTTATTCTCGGTCTGCCACTGGATATTCGCCATATCGCCTTTGCCTCTGCCAACTTTATTCAGGGTCTAATTACGATCAATGGTCCCGATATCGGCTTGATCGTAGTGTCTTTTCTGGGTGTGTTACTCATTGGCCTGACCAACTTGTTTGTCAGTTTCACTCTGACGATTATTGTAGCCTTACGCGCACGCCGGGTGCGTTTTGAACAGTGGAAACCTTTGGCAAAACTGGTCATGACGCACTTCCTGACCCGACCTAGTGATTTCTTCTGGCCACCCAAGCAAAGCATTGAAATTGACGAAAATCATACATCGACAAAAACTCAAAACTGAGATAATTACACTATATTTAGCAACAAATTCCTTACGAAAAAAATGGAATTCGCATAAAATACGCACACTTGAAAAAAAGTGTACTGACAAGTACACTTTGGTCAGACAATTGACCGATCTGCGAACGGTTAAAAGGACAAGGATTTTTGGCATGCATTACTTGTTACTTTTTGTCGGTATTTTATTTTTAATTTTCAGTGTGTTCATCCTGAATATTCCCGCTTTAAACGAGCTCGACTTGCAAGCTGTGGAATGGATGAGTCTGTATCGCACCGAGTTTTGGAATCAAATTACTCAGTCCTTATCCTTAATAGGTGGCATGCCATTTGTATTATTTTTATCCACGCTATGGTGTATTGCATTGCTGTGGTATAAAAAGTATACAAACGCAATTTTTATATGTATCGGAATTATCGGAGGAATTCTCCTAGCTTGGCTGTTGAAATTTGCAATTGCCCGACCCCGACCACCAGAATCCTTGCATCTGGTTGAAAGCTTTGGAAGTTCCTTTCCAAGTGCCCATAGTCTATATGCGGCCTGTCTGGCGTGTCTGGCAATTTACATCCATCGGCAACATTCCCGTTATACCCTCACTGTGATTGGTGCAGTGGTATGGATGTTGATGATGGGGATCTCAAGAGTTTATCTGGGTGTACATTTTCCTTCAGATGTCATATCCGGCTGGAGTATCAGTTTTATTTGGATTTCGTTGTGGTATATGGTCTGGATCAGATATTGCGCGGCTCACAAATAAGAAAATTTAGATATAAATCTAATTAGAGGTGGAATAATGATGTCTGCAAAGCTTTGGGCACCTGCCCTGACTGCTTGCGCAATGGCAACAAGTCTTGCACTTGTTGGTTGTAGCAAAGATCCTAAAGAGGGCCAGCAAGCTGGTGCTCAACAACAAATGCCACCGACTGAAGTCGGTGTTCTTGTTGCACAACCGCAAAGTGTAGAGCAGTCTGTAGAGCTCTCAGGTCGTACAACAGCATTTGAAATTTCAGACGTACGTCCACAAGCCAGTGGCGTGGTGCTTAAACGCTTGTTCACGGAAGGCAGCTATGTGCGTGAAGGTCAGGCCTTATATGAAATCGATTCAAGCACCAACCGCACTACAGTAGACAATGCCCGTGCAGCGATTGCCCGTGCTGAAGCCAATCTGGGCGTATTGCGTGTGAAGGAAGGCCGTTACCGTCAACTGGTCGGTACCAATGCCATTTCCAAACAGGAATATGATGACATCGCGGCACAGGTCAAACTGGCTGAAGCTGATTTGAATGCCAATCGCGCAACTTTGCGTAATGCAGAAATCAACTTGGGCTATTCGACTGTACGCGCGCCGATTTCAGGCCAGACCAACCGTTCGTCTGTGACGGCGGGTGCTTTGGTAACAGCGAATCAGCCAGAGCCATTGGTAACGATTCAGCGTCTAGATCCCATCTATGTAGATATCAACCAGTCAAGTGCCGAGCTTTTACGTTTACGTCAACAGCTTAATCAAGGCAGCTTGAACAGCTCTAACAATACCAAAGTCAAGTTAAAGCTTGAAGATGGCAGTATCTACCCGGTTGAAGGCCGTCTTGCATTCTCTGATGCTAGCGTGAACCCGGAAACAGGTACCGTGACTTTACGTGCGGTATTCCCGAACAAAAATCATCTGCTTCTTCCAGGTATGTTTGCCACTGCGCAAATCGTACAGGGTGAAGTACCGAATGCTTTCCTGATTCCGCAAGCAGCTTTGACTCGTACCCCAACAGGTCAGGCAATGGCGATGCTGGTCGGTGCTGACAATAAAGTGACGCCACGTCCAGTGACTACCGTTGGTTCTCAAGGCAGCAACTGGATTGTGACTGAAGGTCTGAATCCAGGCGATAAAGTGATTGTAGATGGTATTGCGAAAGTAAAACCGGAACAACAGGTCGTGGCTAAACCTTACCAGCCTCAAGCTGCTGCACCACAGGGTGCTGCACAACCTGCTGCCCAACAACCAGGTGCAGCGCAAAAAGCGGATGATGCAAAAGAACAATCTGAACAAAAACCTGCTGCTAAAGCATAAGGAGTAAGGTTTATGGCTCAATTCTTTATTCATCGCCCGATTTTCGCTTGGGTGATTGCATTGGTGATTATGCTGGCGGGTATTTTGACCCTGACCAAAATGCCGATTGCCCAGTATCCAACCATTGCACCGCCTACAGTCACGATTTCTGCGACTTATCCAGGTGCATCTGCTGAAACGGTCGAAAATACTGTAACCCAGATCATCGAGCAGCAAATGAATGGTCTGGATGGACTGCGTTATATCTCATCTAACAGTGCGGGTAACGGTTCTTCGTCTATTTCCTTGAACTTTGAACAAGGTGTCGATCCTGATATCGCACAGGTTCAGGTCCAGAACAAATTACAGTCTGCGACTGCCCTGCTGCCTGAAGATGTACAGCGTCAGGGTGTGCGTGTTACCAAATCAGGCGCCAGCTTCCTGCAGGTATTGGCTTTCTATTCACCTGATGGCAGCATGACCGCCGATGATATCAAAGACTATGTAAATTCGAACATTTCTGAACCTTTAAGCCGTGTGGCTGGGGTGGGTGAAGTTCAGGTCTTTGGTGGTTCTTATGCTATGCGAATCTGGCTTGATCCAGCCAAAATGGCGAGCCTGCAAGTCACGCCAAGTGATATTGCGACTGCCATCCGTACCCAGAATGCTCAGGTCGCTGTGGGTCAACTCGGTGGTGCACCCGCTGTTGAAGGACAAGTCCTGAATGCGACTGTCACTGCACAAAGCCTGCTGCAAACTCCAGAACAGTTCAGCAATATCTTCCTGAAAAACACCACTTCGGGCGCGCAAGTCCGTCTGGGTGATGTTGCACGGGTTGAACTTGGTGCAGATAATTATCAGTTTGATTCGAAGTTTAACGGTAAACCAGCTGGTGGTGTGGCAATTAAACTTGCCACTGGTGCTAATGCGCTTGATACAGCCCAAGCAGTAGAAGAACGCTTAGAGCAGTTACGTCCGAACTATCCGCAAGGCATGGTCGACCAACTGGCTTTTGACACCACGCCATTTATTGAACTGTCAATCAAGAGTGTAGTTAAAACGCTAATCGAAGCAATTATTCTGGTGTTCCTGGTCATGTTCCTGTTCCTGCAGAACTGGCGTGCTACCATTATTCCAACCATGGCAGTTCCAGTCGTGGTATTGGGTACCTTTGCCGTGATTAATGTCTTCGGCTTCTCGATTAATACCCTAACCATGTTTGCCATGGTACTGGCGATTGGTCTTCTGGTCGATGACGCGATTGTTGTGGTCGAGAACGTCGAACGGGTCATGGTGGAAGAGCATCTGGATCCGGTTTCTGCAACTGAAAAGTCGATGAAACAGATTTCTGGTGCACTGATTGGTATTACCTCGGTGCTATCGGCAGTATTCGTTCCAATGGCTTTCTTCGGTGGAACCACCGGGGTTATTTATCGTCAGTTCTCGATTACGCTGGTCACAGCAATGGTCTTGTCGCTGATAGTGGCATTAACCTTTACCCCTGCCCTATGTGCGACCCTGCTGAAACAGCATGATCCGAACAAGCCGCAAAGTAATGGTATATTTGCGCGTTTCTTCCGCTGGTTTAATAGCAGTTTTGACAAGGTTTCTGTGAAATATCAGGGCGGCGTCAACCGTATGACTCATAGCAAGATTTTCTCAGGCGTGGTGTATGCCGTGGTACTGGGTATTATTGTGCTGTTATTCCAGAAACTGCCTTCTTCGTTCTTACCGGATGAAGACCAGGGCGTGGTCATGACGCTGGTTCAGTTACCGCCAAATGCAACCTTGGAACGTACCGACAAAGTGGTCAGCACCATGACCAACTATTTCTTGGAAAACGAGAAAGAGCATGTCGAGTCCGTGTTTAGTGTGGCAGGTTTCTCCTTCACGGGTGTGGGACAAAACGCAGGTCTGGCATTTATTAAACTGAAAGACTGGTCAGAGCGTAACAGTCCGGAAGCTCAAGTCGGTGCCATTATTCAACGTGGTATGGCGCTGAACATGATTGTCAAAGATGCGTCTTACATCATGCCACTGCAATTACCTGCAATGCCTGAACTGGGTGTGTCGGCTGGCTTTAACTTACAGCTCAAAGCTGCAAGTGGTCAAAGTCATGACCAGCTCCTGGCAGCACGTAATACCATCCTCGGTCTAGCAGCACAAGACTCGCGTCTGGCTGGTGTACGTCCGAATGGTCAGGAAGATAATCCACAGTACCGTGTCATTGTCGATCATGCACAAGCCGGTGCATTGGGCGTGAGTGTTGCTGAAATTAACAGTACCATGGGTATTGCTTGGGGCGGTTCGTATATCAATGACTTCATTGATCGCGGTCGTGTCAAGAAAGTCTATGTTCAGGGTGAAGCTGGCTCGCGTATGATGCCGGAAGATCTGGACCAATGGTATGTGCGTAATAATCGCGGTGAAATGGTGCCATTCTCGGCGTTTGCCACAGGCGAATGGACCTACGGTTCTCCACGTCTTGAGCGTTATAACGGCGTATCGTCCATGAACATTCAGGGTACACCTGCTCCGGGTATCAGCTCGGGTGATGCAATGGTGGCCATGGAAGAAATTGTAGCGAAGTTACCAGAAATGGGCTTGCAAGGTTTCGACTTCGAATGGACAGGTCTGTCTTTAGAAGAGCGTGAATCTGGTGCACAGGCGCCGTTCCTGTATGCCTTGTCACTGCTGATCGTCTTCCTGTGTCTGGCAGCCCTATATGAAAGCTGGTCGATTCCATTCTCGGTTCTACTGGTGGTCCCATTGGGTATTGTCGGTGCATTATTACTCACCTTTGGTGGAATGGTATTACTGCAAAATCCGAACCTGTCGAATAACATTTACTTCCAGGTGGCGATTATTGCCGTGATTGGTCTTTCTGCGAAAAATGCGATCTTGATTGTCGAGTTTGCGAAAGAATTGCAGGAACAAGGTGAAGAGTTATTTGAAGCAACCTTGCATGCGGCAAAAATGCGTTTACGTCCAATTATCATGACCACGTTGGCCTTTGGTTTTGGTGTATTACCGCTTGCTCTGGCTTCAGGTGCAGGTGCAGGTAGCCAGCATTCAGTCGGTTATGGTGTACTCGGCGGCGTGATCAGCTCGACCTTGTTAGGTATCTTCTTTATCCCGGTATTCTACGTGTGGATTCGAAGTGTCTTTAAATACAAACCAAAACAACAAAATCAGGAGTATAAGTCGTAATGCAAAATGTATGGTCTATTACAGGTCGTAGCATTGCGGTATCTGCCCTTGCGCTTGCTTTGACGGCCTGTCAAAGCATGCGCAGTCCAGAGCCGGTTGCGCAGGCAGATATCCCGAGCAGCTATACCAATGCGTCTGGTACTTCTGTAGCAGAACAGGGTTATAAAAACTTTTTTGCCGATCAGCGCCTGTTACAGGTGCTGGATCTGGCATTAAACAATAACCGTGATTTGCGTATTGCTGCCCTCAATATTCAACGAGCTCAGCAACAGTATCAGATTACTGAAAACAACCAGTTACCGACGATTGGTGCCAGTGGTAGCGTATTGCGCCAGGACACCATGAATTCCCAGAATCGTGGTGCAGTGACGACTTATAATGTCGGACTGGGTGTAACTGCGTATGAACTAGATTTTTGGGGACGTGTCCGCAGCTTGCGTGACAATGCACTGGATAGTTTCCTGGCGACCCAAAGTGCGCGAGATGCGACGCAAATTGCCTTGATTGGTCAGGTGTCTCAGGCTTGGCTCAGCTATTCGTTTGCCAATGCCAATCTGGCTTTGGCTGAACAAACACTAAAAGCTCAGCTTGAATCTTTCAATCTGAACAAGAAACGTTTTGATGTCGGGATCGACAGCGAGCTTCCAGTGCGTCAGGCGCAAATCTCGGTTGAAACAGCACGTAATGATGTTGCGAATTACCGCACTCAGGTAGCACAGGCACAAAACCTGTTAAACCTGCTGGTCGGTCAGCAAGTGCCTGCGAATTTATTACCAGCACAACGCGTAACCCGCATCACTTCAAATACTGCATTGGGTTCAGGCTTGCCAAGTGATCTATTAATTAACCGTCCAGATGTCCGTGCAGCAGAGTATCGTCTGTCTGCGGCGGGTGCCAATATTGCCGCAGCACGTGCACGTCTGTTCCCGACGATTAGTCTGACTGGTTCAGCAGGTTATGCCTCTACTGATTTAGGCGACCTGTTTAAATCAGGTAGTTTTGCCTGGTCATTTGGTCCAAGTCTGGATATTCCAATTTTTGATTGGGGTACCCGTCAGGCCAATATCCGTATTTCTGAAACCGATCAGCAAATTGCCTTGTCAGATTACGAAAAGTCGATTCAGACTGCTTTCCGTGAAGTGAATGATGCCTTGGCGGTACGTCAGAATATTGGTGACCGTCTGGCAGCTCAGCGCCGTCTGGTCGAAGCAACCAACACCACCTATCGCTTGTCTCAGGCACGTTTCCGCGCCGGAATTGACAGCTATCTGACTGTACTGGATGCACAGCGTGCGTCTTATGCAGCAGAACAAGGTTTGTTATTGCTTGAACAGGCCAATCTGAACAATCAGGTTGAAGTCTACAAAACCCTGGGGGGCGGCTTGAAAGTCAACACGACGGATACCTTGCCGAATACCCCGTCTGTGTCTGAACAGCGCCGTGCGGCAGAACAGCCAGCGCAATAAATTCTAGACAGATCAAGAAAAGCTCACTTCGGTGGGCTTTTTTTTATTGCATTTTCAAGGCAGTTTTCCTATTGTCATAGACCAGCAATTTATTTAGAAAACATGCACATGTTACTTAGCAATCTGGAATCTGTACCGGGTCATACCATTCGCCAGCAAATTGATGTGGTGTATGGCAGTACCGTACGCAGCAAACATGTCGGACGTGACTTACTGGCCGGCCTGAAAAATATTGTCGGTGGTGAGCTTACCGCCTATACCGAACTGCTGGAAGAATCCCGTCAGGAAGCCATGAACCGCATGATTGAAAAAGCCCGTAGTATGGGTGCCAATGCGATTGTCGGCATTCGTTTCTCGACCTCTAATATCGCCCAAGGTGCTTCTGAACTCTTTGTTTATGGGACAGCCGTAGTCGTTGATCCGATCATGCCGAAATTGCCCGACCCTTTTCCGCAGGCAGATTAAAGCATGGATGGTTTAATTCTCCAGATCATCATTTTTGCCATTCTGTTTAGTGTTGGTTTCGGTTTTGGACGTTATAACGAAGGTAAACATTTTCGTTATCTGGATGAACAGGAACAACGTCTGGCCTATATCCGGGTGAACAATAGCCGCTTCGTTGTGTCTGAATATTCCGGACAGATGATCAGCAGCAATGTGGTCATTTCCCATGATTATTTTAAATATGCGATTGCCAATGTACAGAATATGCTGGGTGGCCGTCTGACCAGCTATGAAAGTGTAGTAGAACGCGCACGACGTGAAGCGATTGTACGTTTAAAACTGGAAGCCGAAAAAATTGGTGCGACTCAGATTATGGGCATTCGGCTCAGCACGACTGAACTCGGTATGCAAGGTGGCATGGTGGAAGTCTTTGCTTATGGCACTGCAATCCAACAACCCGCTCAATCCGTTTAAACATCAGTTCAGAAAAAATCTATTGAGATAATCACGCGTGCTACGCGATCCGCGCAGTCAAATGATTCAACTCGAATCAGTTCGACACCTTTAGGATGAAATGTTGTAGAGGAAATAACTCAGACCGTTGCAATCTTCTTTATTGCAAACGGTTCTGTGCTAGGATCTTGAGAAGTCAGCAAAATAAATATAAATGACATGATGCAGTTTCTTCAGTCTATAAAAACGGCACTTCAATCCCGTCTGTATTTCTTTATTATTTTCCCAGCCATCATTGGATTTTATCTGATTTTACAGACCCTTACCCCTTTGAGCTGGTCAAGCTGCCTATTGATCAGCTGGAATATCGCGATTTACGCTTATTTATTATTGACCATAAAAAAACTCTGGCGTATTGATCATGCTCATATTCTGCAACGTGCAATGCAACAAGATGCCAGCAAATGGATTATTCTGTTTTTGGTGATCATCACCCTGATCATGTGTTTTATTGCGATTATTATTGAAATTAATCATTTACCCAAAGATACTACCATCCGAACCGGTCATTTAATCTTGTCAGTTCTGACCATTATTTCAGCCTGGTTCTTGATGCATACGGTTTTTGCAATTCATTATGCACATGACTTTTATCTGGCGCTCGACAGACAGCAACAAGGTGGACTAGATTTCCCCAATACCACCAGACCGACTTATCCGGACTTTCTATATTTCAGTTATATCATCGGGACTTCTGCGCAAACTGCAGATGTCTCCATTACTTGCCAATCCATGCGGGTTTTAAATACCCTACATTTGCTTTTGGCTTACGGATTCAATACCACCATTCTGGCCATCAGCATTAACGTGACGGCAAACTTTATCAGCACTTAAAAAAGTTTTTTGGATAGTGGTAGTGCCCTGAAAATGGTGATCTACCGCCCAATTAGCTACCACTACCCAGCGTCTACCTAATCAGTTTTTAAATTAGGTCGATCACACTATTTGATTGCTTCAAGCGGTGAGACCTTTACGCAATTCATCTTCGACGATGCTGAGTTCAATTTCACTAAATTTACGAATCTCACCTTCCGCATGCTTTTCTAGCATGCCACCGAGCAAAGGCACTTTGACTTTGACTGTCCAGTTTAATTGAAACTGGATCTGGTCTTCATCTCCGGTAACTGCACGCTGACAGATGGCTTCGATCGGCAAGTTCGCACCGAGTTGTACCGTTGACGTCATTTCATTCAGATCGCTGACATCGGTACGCTGCAAACGGAAGGCATCTTTGAGTAATTTTTTTGCGATATCCGGAATATTAACATCTAGATTATAAGCGCGTTTCAGGGTATACATATGCCCCTGCTTTTCCGAAACCAGGATTTCCAAGTTTTGCGCAGGAATTCGATGGCAAACTGCCTCATGCAAACGAATATCATTGGCCAAACGCTTAAATTCATCAATAGACACGCCATTGATAATTGCTTTCACGGTGAACTGATGTGCCATGCTATTTTTTCCTTATTTTTATTACGATATTCGCCTATGCCACTCTCGGCTGATGCGAATAAAAATCAGATACAGAGATGACTCTGCAATTTATATCAACTTTATAGCGGATGTCATTATTCTTTTATCGGGAAATTCCGGCAGCCCGGTCAATGTTTGCAACATAGTTTTACTGAAAGCTGTGCCTGTCCACAGCTGATCTGTAGCTGCGCTTCGCCATAATAAATCACGGCATGAAACTCATCGGCACCATCATCTAGACCGGAAACATAGTATTCAGTTCCAGCTGGGAAAGCCTGCAGCCAGTCAGCCTTATAAAAATCAGACACAGAATCAAACTGCAAATACAGTTCAGGCTCAGCTTCGATCTTCATCGCCAGTGCAATAAACTTCTGTAATTGTGCTTGATGAAAATCAATGATCATAGTATTTCTGCCTTTTTAGTCCGGATCATTGCTCGCCAGACTTCGTACATTTTAAATGACTATTTCAAGGATACGACTCTCGAGTTTTGAGGTTTTTCTAGCACAAGATTATGGCTTAAAGGAGATAAATTATATGGGCTATTTCCGCCAAGTGGCAGAAAAAATCTGAGCTAAGGCATGAGATACCTTTTCTGAATTGCAATGGCTTAAGTACGTAGTCTGAGATCTTCAATCGTACAGAATGACTGAAAGTGGTGTTCTAAGCACAGTCAGAATGCAAAAGCTCCCTACGAATTTCATGCCGGTGCTCTTCTCCAAAACGGTCGACATGTGCATAGAATACGCCATAGCGACCGACATAATATTCCAGTGACTGATCATAAAAATTCCAGAAAATAGACCATTCGCCTAAATCCATCTGACGAATCTGGGTACCACTGTGCATCGGCATTTTTTGTAATAGTTCTTGCTGTAACTGTTCGGCCTGTGCCCGACTCTCAATATGCACCTGCCGTTGAAAGAATAGCTGTGCCACATCGTCAAACAATTCCAGTTCATAAGCATCCACCAGATGTACTTGCTGCTCTTGCTCGATGACCTCTTGCTCTGTCATGCTAGAAATCTGTGCCGGTTTTTCTGGACGCTGACACACCAGATGGCGCTGAGCTTTATAGATCTTTCTGCCGACGATCCAGGCAGCATTCAACATGAATAAAACACATAACAACAGCAGTAATTTCAGCATGGTTGATGATCTCATGTGACTAATTTTATTTTTATGGTTATAGGATCAAGATTCATTTGAATAGTCCCTTTTGACTCAGCATACGTCTATTTTTTATACAGTGCAAACTTGAGGCTTATTTTTACTATTTATCTTCTCTGCTTGCTCATTTGTGCCCAGATTCGAACTTCGATTTATTTAAAAATTGATTTACTTTGATTTTTTATTTTTAACTCCCTAATGAGATTCAAGAACTTGAGATAAACAAACAGGACAAATCATCAACAGAACCAATCTTCACATTAATAAATCACAGCAAAGATTCTCAAAAAACTACAATATTGTTCTGTTTTTTACCCTCTTCTTTTTTATCAAATAAACCTTCCCTATAAATGTTCGAGAAAATGAATAATATTATGATTCGTGAAGGGAGGGTCGAAGATATACCTCAAATTATTCAGGTCATTCATGACAGCATTCAGTCCTGTGTACTGGATCATCAGCGTGAAGAAAGCAAAATTCAAACCTGGCTAGAAAAATTTGATCATGCCAGCCTGATTGTCGATATGCTGTATAACGATTGCTGGGTTTATCTCATCTATGACAAGGTCGTCGGGTTCTTATTGGTCAGTGATGCTGGAGAAATCCGGATGCATTATGTGGCCCAACACTGCCAAAGGCTGGGGTTTGGCACCGAGTTATTTCATCAAATGCATCACGCTTTATTAAAGAAAAAAATTCATCAGATTGAAATACAGTCTACTCAAACTGCCTTAAGTTATTATCAACACTGCGGCTTTCATCCACATTCTGCCGAGTCAGAAGATGAATCGTGTTATCTGTATAAATATGTTTTTTAATCGGCCTCTTTCTCAATTTTTAACTGATCACGTCCTGCCTGTTTAGCGGCATAGAGCTGCACATCTGCCGCTTTCATCAATTCATGAATATCTGCATAGCCATGTTTTTGTTCAACCCAGGCCGCGCCCATACTAACCGTAACATAATCTTTTGCATCTGGCCGATTCAGATGTTCCATACGCTGTTCCCGAATCTGGTTTAATACATTTTCCAGATTTTTTAGGGCAGTTTGAACCGGCATTCCGCTGAGCAGAATAGCAAACTCTTCACCACCATAACGTGCCAGATAGCCAGACGGTGGCAAAGCAGCTTGGATAATCCTGACCAGATTTTTCAGGATTTCATCGCCTTTTAAGTGACCATAATAATCATTATAGTTTTTGAAATAGTCGACATCGAGCATGGCAAAAATCAAGGTATGTTGCGGCTGTTTTTGGGTCTGTAAAAACTGCTGCTGGATTTCATGATTTAAGGCACGCCGGTTAAAAGCCCCGGTCAGTGCATCAATATTCATTTGCTGTTCCAGTTTGGCATTCACTTCACGCAGCTGCTGGGTCCGTTCTTTAACTTTTTGATCGAGTGAATCGTTGAGCGCGATCAGGTTCAGGTTTAGCTGTTCAGTCTCATAAGTTTGATGTGCATAATGTCTGGACTGCTGAAACATAATTAATAAGGCATAAACACTGGTAGAGATAAAAAACAGATACGTGGTTTTAATTGCATTGATCAGCAACAGATAATCATTCAAAAAGGTGACACAAAGAAAAATAATCGCAATCAGATTTAAACGCGAATAATGCTCTTTATAACGTAAGGTCTTATAAAAGCCGTAAATAAAATTACCGATGATAACCAAGGCAAAAATCGCACTAAATAGGGCGAGACGTTCAAATATCTCAGGAGGTGAGAATAATGTAAAAATAATATTAAAGACCAGTAATACCACCGCGATATAATAAATCACTGGATTTAAATAGCGCCGGTTAAACAGATGCATATAACTGAGAAAAAAGAAGGCAGCAATAAAAGTAAACAGATACTCTAAGCGGGCTCCCCACAGCCAGTTGATATTGGTAAATACCGTATAGGCATAAGGTGCAGAAAACAGATTATGCAGGGCCAAAAAGACAATAAACCAGCCAAAAACAAAGATACTTTTACTGTTACGTTCTTGTGATCCCCTGAATACCGAAAATAGAATAGTAAACATCCCCACCCCAAGCACCGCCCCACACACCATGGCGATACTCATCATGAGCTGCTGGAATTGGCGATTGATGGTAGCTGCAACGCCGATCTGCATTGGTCGTTCGAGACCGCCATGCAAGTGGGTATAATTGGAAGCCTGAATGCTTAAAGTAATATATTCAGTGTCTGGAACAAAATAGCCAATACGCGGTGCTTTTTCAGTCACCTGTTTTTCAGGTGTGGTACTGATTTCTCCGAGTCGGACAATAAACTGTCCATTGACATATACCCGATAGGCGCCGTATTGGGTCGGAATCCGAATCGCGATGCGTCGCCCGAGAAATTCTTTCGGAATTTTAAAATAGCCAATAAAGGTACCATAGCCAGAATTTGAACCTGCCAGAGTTTTAAAAGAGGCTGGCAATTCAACTGTTTTTGACTGGAGTATGGGACTAGGCTGAACAATAAACTGGCTCGGATAAAACAACCATTTTCCCTGCAAAGGACTCGTACTATGTTCGGTAAAATGGACTTCAGTAACATGGCCGTGAGATTGCTGCTGAAATGACGGCGAAGGGAGTTCATCCTGGGCGATTGCTGAACTTACGATGCAAGTCATCCAGCTCAAGACACAGACAAATACGAAAAAACAGACATTCCTTATCAAGTTATGCAAATACGTTCTATCTCAAGATAATTCTTTATTATTCTTATAATCTACAAGGAATATTTTTGATTTCAAATCTTTTTAGATGTTTTTTGTAGCATCTCCGGCACAGTCTATTTTGAAGCGACTGTACCAGAACCTTCATACATTTTTGAATAAAAAATATAATTTATATTCAGCTAGTTAAATGATTTTAATCACGTGTTTTTACATCAAACAGTTCAATTTCAAAAATCAGGTTGGAATTGGCTGGAATGACTTTACCCATTTTACGTTCGCCATAGGCCAAATGTGCAGGCACCATCAGTTTACGCTTACCGCCAACTTTCATTCCCAGAATCCCCTGATCCCAACCTTTGATCACACGACCGGTACCAATAACAGTTTCAAAATAATTACCGCGGTCAATTGAAGAATCGAACTTGGTTCCATCTTCCAGCCAGCCAGTATAGTGCGTGGTAATTAAGGCACCTTTTACCGCTTCTTTACCTTCGCCTACTTTTAAATCAATAATTTCAAGTTCGTTGATCATGGTTATTTACCTGAGAGGAGCATAAAATTCAAAGCTCAGTATAAACTGGAATGCTCTATATTTTTAAGTCTGGGCCATTGATGGGTTAAAAGCTGAGTTCCTGAATATTCTTATCATTGAGTAAATACTGGGTTAATTCTTGATGATTCTTGGCCGATCCCATCAGAATCCAGCGTCCGACAATCTGTTGATCAATTTTTTTTTGTGAGGAATGCACCACTTTTAACTGATAACGTTTAAATAACATTTCGTAGTGATCGGAATCATTTTGATCAAATGGACAAACGATTTCATAGTTGCGTTCCTGATTCAGAGATTCAATGCCGCGCTGGACATACATCAATAGAACCAGCACCGCCATGACAATAAAAGTAGCCCAAATACTTAAGAGTTCATAGCCTGCACCGACCGCCATGCCGAGTGCTGCCGTCATCCAGATCGTGGTTGCGGTGGTAATTCCAGAAATACGGTTATCATCTTTCAGGATAACACCGGCACCCAGAAAACCCAGTCCAGTCAAGACATTAGCGGCCAGCCGGTCAGGATTGGCCACGCCTATTTTCAGAGAGATAATGGTGAATAAACAGGAACTCAGACTGACCATAATCATGGTACGCAGTCCGGCAGATTTACTATGATACTCACGCTCTGCACCAATAATTGCGCCGATCGCGACAGCCAGCAGTAAATCATAAAGTTCATGGTACATGGTGCAACCCTGCGTATTCTTATTCCTCAGATATACGCAATTTGAGCTACAGGATACAAGTCCAGACTTGCATCCTTATTTGGCCTTATTGTAACTGTCCCCACTCCACCAGCACTTGGCCCTGATCGCCAATCAAGGTCCATTCACCATCCATCACATTGAGCTGTAACTGCATGGTGCGTTCGCATAACTGTGGCAATGCGTCGGTGGTTGCGGTAGATAACTTCCACACTTCCACATTTTTTAAGGTTTTTAATTTGCTGCTGCGCTTATACCATTCATCCACCGCAGAACCATAGGTGACGACTGCGACCTGCTTGCAACGCGCACTGGCCTTTTTGACTTTATCTTCATCCGGGCTACCGACTTCAATCCATTTGACCAGTTGACCGGTCAGATCTTTTTCCCAGAGTGCCGGTTCATCGGTTTCAAACAGATCCTTGGTAAATTCCAGTGCTTCATCGGCATAGCGTGCATAGGCCAGAATACGCACCATCAAGCGTTCAATGGTTTCTGAAGGATGCAGCGCCATCGTCAGCTGATAATCCTCATAACGATGCGTATCCATGTCCGCAATATTCAAATCAACCTTATAAATCGTCGCTTTTAACGCCATCACATAATCCTCAAATTTGGCGCCTAGCATATAAGATTTAGCGCTATTTTGCTGAACAGATTTAGGCCAATAATTCATTCAGCGCACTAGAAACAGTACCATTATTTCTCTGGATCCATACGACATTGCATCAGGGCAGTTTCAAAGGCCAGCCAATCCCGTGACTGTTGATAAATCACTTCTACCCGGTTATCAATGCCTTCATCTGCCGACTGATAATTAAACTGCTCAGGATTAAAATTAAAGCTTTTCCAGCCTTGATCCGTATTAAAAATTCCCTTGATTCTGAGCCAGTCTTTTTGTTCACAGAGCAGATCCAGCAGATCATAAAAATTGAATTGCCAGCGTTTTGGGAATTTCCAGCCCGCAACCTGATAACCCTGCGCGCTTTCTACATAATGATAAGGCATTTGCTGAATCACTAAGGGCGTATCTGCTGAACGGGTGATCTGTTGCTGTTTTAACAAAGGCTGAATCTGACGGGCGGAACCCCGATAGTCCTGCTTGATCAGTTCGATATCGAGTTGTCCATGCTCGGTGAACAACCACTGTTGGGCATAAGGTTGATATTCTGTCTGAAGTTGCGTGAGTGCTGCGTGGTCTGCGGTTGTCATCAAGTCAGTATGTGAAATCACCACAATATGCGCTGCCTTGAGTTGGTCTGCGTACAGGTTTTGCTGAGTCCAGTCTCGATCATGCAAACGTGAACCATCTACCACTGTGACCAATGCCTGCATGTTTAAATGACTCTGCCAGTGCGGTTCGGTCAGCTGTTCCAGTAATTGGCCAGGATGCCCCAGTCCGGTAGGTTCGATAAACAGACGATCCGGTTTCACTTCTGACAGCAGGCGTGACAAGGCAATCTGCATCGGCAATTGGCTACTGCAACATAGACAACCACCCAACAGCTCTTTGACCGCATAACCCTGATCTTGCGGCAATAACTGCTGGTCTACCCCAATCTGGCCGAATTCATTCATTAGCACAGCCCAGATTTCCTGTTCCGGTTTTTGCTGTAATAAATGTTTGAGTAGTGTGGTTTTACCTGCACCCAAAAATCCGGAAATGATATGGACAGGAATAGCCTGCGACGCTGACAGAATTTTCAAAATCGACTCTCAAGAGATTGAATAGAAATAGCAATACTCTGCATTATAAAGCACAGTGTGACTTTAAAATGCGTGTTCTTCGCAAACACGGCGTGAAAATCACAGAGATAAAAATTAATGGAATGATCCCAAATTACCAATTTTCTATGTTAACTTTTATTTCAAATTGGATTCTTGAAATATTCACACACACTTTCATTAAATAAAACTCCGCATAATTAACAGAAATAAAACAACTTTCTCAGTTTTGTATCTGCTGGGTTATTCCCTGCGTGTCGCTTTTGTTAATTGATTTGCTCAGTAAAATTTCAGTGCTTAGGATGGGCATCTGTCGAATTGATGTGATGGTCAGCTCGGCAGATTACATGACATGAATAAAAGGATGCCAAAAATGAAATATGCACAAATCTTACTTGCCACTACGCTTACTGCTGCTGCAGCCACCAGTTTTGCTGACAGCAAAACCACAGATGCGAAAACCACCACTGCAGAAGAAAAAGTGATTGTGACTACACAAGAATTACCTGAATCGAATGCTCCTGTTGCAGGTGCATCTGCAGAGCAGCCTGCTGCCTCTGAAGCTGCTATAGAAAGCACGCCCCCTGCAAAACCTGCTGCACGTTAATTAATTGAACGACTCGTTTAATCCTTCAATGAAAATATCAGGGACAGTAATTCTCCAGTAGGCTTTGTCCTATACTGCCCCCGATATTATTCGATGCTGAATCATGCTTGATGCTGGTTCAGCATTTTTATTGCACAAAATCTATTTATCACCATAGTCAAAACTGATCATAGAATTAATACGGGCTATCAAATTTTTATTATTTTTATAATTAAAATCAATTGTTTATTTAAAAACCACCTATTTCATTCCAATATTATCCATATACTTAAGCTACTATCGCCTAACTTGTTTCTAGCTTCTAACTGTCCCTTAATAGCATCAAATGCAAGTCGATTGAATGGACATTCGCTATGAGCAATACTAATTACACTACTGAAGTGGCAATCCTTGGCGCCGGCCCTGTCGGCTTAACCATTGCCAACTATCTGAGCAAGCAAGGCATAGCTGTCACGATTGTCGAGCAACTGGATAGTTTGATTGATTATCCACGTGCGATTGGAATCGATGATGAATCCTTGCGTACCATTCAATCTTTGGGTTTAGTCGATCAAGTCTTACCGCATACCACTCCGAATCATGCGATGCGCTTCTTGACGCCTAAAGGTCGCTGTTTTGCTGATATTCAACCTTTAACACGTGAGTTCGGTTTCTCGCGCCGTAATGCCTTTATTCAGCCACAAGTTGATAACGTCCTACTGCAAGGCTTAAAGCAATATAAAAACACCCAAGTGCTGTTTTCTCGTCAATTGACTCAGTTTAGTCAAGATGCTGACGGCGTAATACTCAATCTGCAAAATAAAGAGGGCGATGCAGAAACCATCCGCGCTCAATATCTGATTGCCTGTGATGGCGGTAATTCTTATGTGCGCCGCAACCTGGGCATTGCCTTTGAAGGTGAAACCGCACCGAATCAATGGATCGTGATCGATCTTGAGAATGACCCGCTTGCTACACCGCATATTTACTTATGTTGTGATCCGGTTCGTCCTTATGTATCAGCTGCTTTGCCACATGGTATTCGACGCTTTGAATTTATGGTCATGCCGGGTGAAACGCAGGAAGAACTGAGCAAACCGGAAAATATTGCCAAACTTCTGTCCAAGGTCTTACCAAGCACGGATGGTATCGAAGTGATCCGTCAGCGTGTTTATACCCATAATGCCCGTATTGCCGACAAGTTCCGTGTCGACCGTATTTTGCTGGCCGGTGATGCTGCGCACATCATGCCGGTATGGCAAGGTCAGGGTTATAACAGCGGTATGCGTGATGCCTTTAACCTGGCCTGGAAAATGGCACTGGTTGTTCAAGGTAAAGCTGGCCCAGCACTTTTAGATTCGTATCAGATCGAACGTAAAGACCATGCCAAGGCGATGATTGACCTGTCGGTGATGGCAGGTCACGTACTGGCACCACCGAAAAAATGGCAAGGATTTGTTCGTGACAGCATTGCCTATGCCCTGAACTATATCAAGCCGATCAAACAATATCTGCTGGAAATGCGCTTTAAACCGATGCCGAAATATCATGACGGCGCACTTTTGAGTAACGGAGCCAAGAACTCTCCGGTCGGTAAGATGTTTATCCAGCCTCAGGTTCAGCTGGCTTCGGGTGAAACCGTATTACTGGATGAAGTGATCGGCAATGATTTTGCGATTATTGCTTGGGGTGTCGATCCGAAATGGGGTCTGAGCCCAGATACGTTGCAACAGTGGAAAACGCTCCGCGTGAAATTCATTCAGGTAATTCCTGCGGTGCAATTGCAAAATAGCCAGCGTAAACAGTATGAAGATGTCATCACCATTGGTGATATCGGCACAGATATCCGCTCGTGGTTTGGCAACACGTCTGATTCAGTTGTGATCTTGCGTCCTGACCGTTTCGTAGCTGCCCTGGCCATTCCTCAATCGATGGAAAGCACCAGCCAGCAACTGTTTAAAAAGCTTTACCTGAAATAATATTAGGGTCACTTTTCACCACGCTTCGGCGTGGTTTTTTTTATTGTTTTAGATCTCCCGGACAATATATAGACAGAGGAATTAGACTCGGTACTCTTGAAACCACGGGATATCTTTCAGGGAATCACGGCGAGCCATCTGCTGCAGGAAGAGCCTAAACTCGTCAAATGGCGGTAAAATTTTCGCAGATATGGCGAAGATCAAACAGTAAGCCACATAGAGATCCGCCGCCGAGACTTTTTCACCCAACAGATAAGGACTAGCCTGCCCGATGCCCTGTTGCAGAAAATCAAATACGGCTGCTTCATTCCCAAAACTTAAACTTCTCCGGTTCTTTTCAATATTTTCTGGCGACACCTGCAAATTTTTTATATCGATATATTCGGTGAAGGGTCCATGACAGAAAAACATCCATTTTAAATACGCCCCACGCTTCGGATCATCCAAAGCAGGTGCCAATCCTTTGTCACGATATTTATCTGCCAGATAGATAAAAATAGCGGCCATTTCTGAAATAATGACACCTTGATCCACCAGACAGGGAACTTTTCCCATCGGATTGATCTGTGTATACGCCTGCTGATGCATATGCTCATAGGCGACTTCCACCTGTTCAATCTGGTCTTCAATCTGCAATTCTTTCAGTAAAGGCAACAAGGTCAGGCCACGTGATTGCGGGTTGTTATAGAGCTTCATCATCCTGCTTCAACCGGTTTTTATTGTTAGAGGTTCAGTATAAAGTGATTTGCAGTCCCGATTTAAAAGGATGTGCTACAGATCATTTCTGTCGCACGGCTTTTTAGATGGGCAGATTGAAGGTTTAAATATTAAAAAAGATCCACACAAAACTTTTCTTTTAATACTTTCAAAATCAGATCAATCACCACATGTTTTTGATCCTTGCGATAATTGGCATACAGTCCAATCATCGGTAACGGTTCTAGGGTCTTTTTCACCACAATATTATCGCCGAGCAATGGAATCACATAGGCTGGCACCAGACTCCAGCCCACGCCCATTCCCACCAGATTGACATTGAGCAGAATATTGGTGGAATACTGCACCACATTCACTTTTAATTTGGACTGTTTAAAAAAATCCTGAATCAGCTTATGCAGTTGCGGTGAGGACTGCTCATCACTAATTACAAAGTCCTGATTTTCAAAACTCTTGATACTGACATAGGGCAAGGCCGCAGCCGGGGAATCTTTCGGCACAATCAAGGTTAAAGGCTCATCAAAAATGCGGATCGAATCAAATTCACTCAACTGCCCCGGATAACGGGTAAAGGCAATATCGATCTGTCCATTTCTTAAGGCACTAAACTGCTCTGCATCGGTCAGACTGTGAAACTGTGCTTTCAGTTCAGGAAAATGCGCGCGGATATTCGGCATGATATAAGGAAAGACTTTCATTTCCGCGACCGGGACAAAACCGATATTCAGCTGGTCCTGCTGTGCATTGGCGATCTGTCTGGCAGTCTGAATGGCGCGCTCTGCATGCTCAAGACTCAATAAAGCTTCTTTTAAAAATGCCTGACCGGCTTCAGTGAGCCCGACCTTACGGTTATTCCGCTCCAGCAACTGTACGCCAACCTCACGTTCCAGATCCTTGATTTGCTGGCTCAGTGATGGCTGTACCGTATTTAATTTTTCCGCGGCACGGGTAAAGTTCAGTTCCTGCGCCACTGTAACGAAATAACGTAAATGTCTTAATTCCATTTTATAACTCCAAACTTGCCGGGCGCTTATTTTTGCTTTTTGGCAACATACTGACGATAAACCAATATCGTCACAATGACGAGTACAGCACTCAAAACATAGGTGGTTTCAAAGCCCCAATAGGCAATCAATATTCCCATGGCTACGGAACCGATCGCTAAACCCAGATCAAACAGGGTAAAGAAGGTTGAAATCGCATGTCCCATACGCTGTTTGTCGACCGACTGAATGGCCAAGGTCTGCAAACATGGGAATAGTGAACCATAACCGATCCCAATAAACACCGCCGACAACCATAATATCCATTGATTGGAAATCAGGCTGACAATCACCAGACCAATGGCAAAGAAAATAAATGAAGGATAAATAACTGCACTGGGTCCCTTACGGTCATAAATCTTTCCAACCCAAGGTCTGACCAGCAACATGGACGCTGCAAAGACAATAAAGAATACGCTGGTATAGGCTAAAAGCTGCTTGGTTTCACTAAATGCAGTAATAAAGCTCATGATGCCCGAGTAGGCAAAAGCGGTTAATAAAGCCACGAAACTTACCGCCAGAACTTTGACTTCCAGAATATCCTGCAAGCTCAAGCTGGTTTTCTCTTTGCTTATGGCTTCAGGTTTTGGTAACTCTGTGATTTTGAGCATCCAGCAAAAGATTAATCCCAAAGAAATAATAACGGCAAGAATGCCAAATAAGACCTTGAAGCTGGTGAACTGAATCACGGTCAATGCCAGCAAGGGCCCAAATACCACACCCAGATTGGTTGACATGACAAAATAACCCATGCCCTCACCTTTGCGCTGTTCAGGAATAAATTCATTGGCGACGGGTACTGCCACCGTGGTCAAAATACTGAACCAGATGCCATGTAAAAAACGCACCAGCAACAGCGACCACATGCTATCTACCAGCAAATAACTAAAGGCAAATAAGGCAAAAATCACACCTGCGCCGCGCATCGAGATTTTCTTGCCGAGCTTTTCGATGATCATGCCGGAAAATGGCCGAATCGCAATCGAAGAGGCCAAAAATAGCGTCAGCGCCAACCCAGCTTCTTTTACCGAACCGCCCAGATCTTTCATGATGTAAATCGGCAAGATGGTCAGTAAGGCAAAGTAATAAACGAACAGGAAAAAATTATTGAATAAGCACAAGATAAATGAGCGATTCCATAACCGCTCAGCGCTAACTGACATAATCACCAACTTTTAAAATTTGTAGGGAAATAGCACAAACTCAGGCTTGAATAGCGACAGGATACAAGGCCAACTCGACCAGATTCTGGATATAGTGTTCATCTGGAATCCGGTTGAAAAAAATGATCTGGTAATGAATCGGGCCGTATAAGGTATCCAGCATCAAATCAAAAGGATAATCCGCGCGGATTTCTCCCCGTTCAATCGCTTGCTGAATCAGTTGATGAGTCTGTTGCCGACGTGGCAAGAGATATTGCTGAAAGAACTCACCTGCCAGTTCACGGTGATTGGCAATCACCACCAGCAAAGCCCGCCCCACCGGATGATTCAGTGCCTGAGATAAAGAACCAAGTTGTTGAATAAGATTACTTTTCAGGCTTTTAGAGGCATCCAGCTCAAATACCGAAGCTGTATGCTGTTTGAAAGTGTCCAGCACCAGTTCCGATTTATGTTTCCACCATCGATAAATCGTGGACTTGCCTACGCCGGCACGTGCCGCCACATCTTCAATCGTCAGCTGATGATATTCACATTCTGCCAGCGCATCTGCGACTGCCTGTAAAATGCACTGCTGTCGCCGGGAACTTTTTTCGTCACTGCTCATATTTTTCTACTTAACTTTTAATATTTAAAAATCGAAACGATACGTATCGTTTTATATTAGAGTAAAAAATGGCAAAGCTCCAGCAAAAAACTGAAATTGAATTAAAAAAAAGACCTTCTAAGGAAGGTCTTTTCTCAATCACGATCTAACTTAACTTTGTGCAGTCTTTTTATAAATGCTGCAAGAAGGATGATGATTTTCTTGCAAACGCGCGACTTTACGCTGTTCTGCTGCTTCAAAACGGCAACGTTTCCAGTCATTGTCCAGGTTCAAAGCTGGAATCTGTTTTGGTTTACCATTTTCATCCACCGCAACCATGGTGAAATAGCAGCTATTGGTATGACGTACCGTTCTCTTTTGAATATTCTGGGCTTCTACACGAATCCCGATTTCCATCGAGGTACGGCCAACATGATTCACACTGGCCAGGAATGTAACCAGCTCACCGACGTGAATCGGCTCTTTAAAATTCACCTTGTCTACAGATAAGGTCACGACATAACTACCCGAATAGCGACTTGCACACGCATACGCCACCTGATCCAATAATTTCAGAATGGTTCCACCATGAACATTTCCTGAAAAATTTGCCATATCTGGCGTCATGAGAACTGACATCGTTAACTCTGACTGGTCATCCGACACTGCTGCAATTTGATCTAAAGGGGCCATCGTTTTCTTTGAACTCTTTGAATGACAAGGTTATCGTTTATTATTATAGCGTTTTTAACATGAATAAAATGTTCAATTCGGCAAATGAAGCATCACAATTATTGATATAGAAAATGTATTCATACAGAAAAAAATATATTTAATTGCTTAAAATCTCAGTTAGAAAGTTAAGTGCCAATAAATCAACACTTATTTATCTGGGGTTGATCACACAGCAACTGAGAATTTTTCACTGTTTTAAGCGCTGAACAAAAATAATTCAGGAAAATAAAAAGGCTCTGCGTGATTTAAAGCATCACTGGCCTGAGCATTTCCTGCGCCAGGTTCTGATAACTTAAAATTTGTTGACCATCCAAGGTCGTTTCAACGGTAAAAGAACCATCCTGATGGGTCGCGGTCACTGTAAAAATATAGTGTTCGAATTGTGCCAGTTTGACCTGCTGTCCAATTTTAATATGCATCATGATGTCTACATCTGTGTAGTGATCTTTTCAAACTGCATTCTGGCATGAACATCGATGCTTTTGAATATTTGATCAACTTAAGTATACGAATAATAATATTAAAATTTTAATTTAAGACGAATAAGGCTTATTATTTAAAACAATATACTTATAATTCAATTTGTTATATTTAAAATTAATTTTATCTTTTGCGATAATTCCGACTGACTGATACACATAGGCAATCATCTTATCTTTTATAACAATCAGTTAAGCGTTACAGCCGATGATCCGTTATCCTTTTGAGTGAATATCCCTATACTTCGATATAGGGATAAACAGAAATTTCAAAAAAAAGATTTATTGAGCTTGATGTTCATGTACCACAAACTGTGGAATGCGATGTCCTTGAGCATAATCATGTTTTTGGTAGGCTTGTGAAATTTCCATCAACTTTAACTGGGTCGCCTCGGCACCAGCCTGCATGGTGAGTTCCCTGCCACGGACATCAAAGATATGGCCTTTTTCGCGTAAATCCGGCTGAATCACCACATCTGCATGCTTTAATTCTTCATGCGCCAGATGTTGCTGCATAATATTGATGTTCTGGTTAAACAGTCCCCAGACATTGCTGGTTTCCGTGTGAATGGGTTGTGCCAGAATATCCACCGCAATTACAATGTCGGCCCCTAGCTCACGTGCCACATCAACCGGCACCGGACTGACCAGACCACCATCTACATATTCTTTACCTCGAATGATGGTCGGAATGAACATACTCGGAATCGAGACTGAAGCACGTACCGCCTGTCCGGTATTGCCATGGTTAAAGACGACTTTCTTGCCTTCTTTCAGCGCGGTTGCTACCACAAACATCGGGATTTTCATGGCTTCAAGCGGGGTTTGATCGACTTGCAAGTTGACATAGTCCTCAACTTTCTTGCCATCAAAAAAACCTTTTCTGGCCAGCTTGATATCACGGACATCATTCGGTCGCATGTTGAGAGCAATATTGCGCAGTTCAATCGCCGGTTTGCCACTTGCATAAATGGATCCCACAATACTGCCCGCACTGGTTCCGACAATAAAATCTGGTTGAATACCCGCCTGTTCCAGTACTTCCAACGCACCAATATGCGCATAGCCACGCGCACCGCCACTGCCCAGAACTAAAGCAACTACCGGACGTTGCTGGGTTTGCTTGATCTTTTGAAAATCAATTTGATTCGGACGTGCCTGAGCTTCTCCGCGTTGTGCAGCAGGTTGTAGATGACTAGTCGCCGCTTGGGCTGTCATTGGGGTCGTTTGGCAAGCACTTAGGCCAAATGTACCCAGTATCACCATACTCAACACATATTTCTGCATGCAGAGAATGTCCTCATTAATCTAAAGCAGCATAGTGTATAAACACATGCATAAATAGTCTGTAGAATTTCGTAAAACTGTCATACAGTTCAGCTACTTTATCTTCATTTTTCCCCATAACTGTATGTCTTCAATCTCACTGTATCGGATTTTCCTGATTTTCCTGCAACTGGGCTGCATTTCATTTGGTGGTCCAGCGGCGCATCTGGTGTTTTTTCACCGAAAATTTGTGACCCAACTGCAATGGTTGAATGACACCCAGTACAGTCAACTGGTCGCTTTGGCGCAACTTTTACCCGGGCCGAGCAGCAGTCAGGTGGGGCTGTCGATCGGTTATCTGCAACGGGGCTATACTGGTGCCGTGATCGCATGGTTGGGTTTTACCCTGCCCTCAATGATTCTGATGACCTTGGTGGCGCTCTTGGGTCAAAGCTATTTCCATATTTTAAACTCAAACAGCTTTCATACCATCCAGTTAATTGTATTTTCTGTCATCGCCTGGGCATTCTGGCAAATGCTGAGAAGCTTCTGTAAATCAGCTTGGCAATATGCTGTCTTAATCCTCTCTGTCGCATTACTGATAGTCGTTTCAGTGAGTTTTAATCAGATTCTTGTGATTATGCTGGGCGCAATCTGTGGACTCTTGGCTGGATATTTTTCCCCATCAGATTCAAAACCTAAAGAAATTAACAAAACGGCAATCAGCTCGCCGTATATTCGATCTGCCGCTGCACCCTATTGGTTACTGGCATTTATCTTGCCGTTTGTTCTGCTCCCCTTAGCTGGAAAATTATGGGGTGAATCGGAGCTGCAATTTTTTTCCAATTTTTATCAGACTGGCTCGCTGGTGTTTGGTGGCGGTCATGTGATTCTGCCTTTGTTACATCAGGACTTTGTCACGACTGGTTTAGTGAGTGCACAATCTTTTGATCTTGGCTATGCATTTTCCCAGCTTATGCCGGGGCCTTTATTCAGTTTTGCCAGTTATATTGGTGCTTTGCTGCCTTGGACGCCCTATGTCTGGCTGAATGCAGTACTAGCGACCTGCGCAATCTTTTTACCTTCATTTTTCCTGATTTTTGCCACCTTGCCCTACTGGTCATGGTTGATGCAGCAGCGCCATATTCATCAGGCGGTGATGGGCATCAATGCTGCGGTGGTGGGGCTATTGCTGTATTTATTGCTGGATCTTTCACAACGTTATTTTAGTTATGGCTCCGACCTGGTCTTTGTCGCGGTGATGATTGCCCTGCTACGCTCAAAACTACCAGTCTGGTTCAGCCTGATTTTGGGCTTCGTGCTTTATCAAAGTTATTTAAATTTCTTCTAAAGAAAACTTTGGCACAAAAAAAGCCCCGAATGATCGGGGCTTTTTGCTTCAAGTCTTACCAGATATCTGATTTAACCTTATCTTTAAATTTAGGATGGTTATCCAGTTTAAATTCAGGTTCTTTCACACCACGCTTCAGCTGACCGGTATAGTCTTTGAGTAGCATCAGCAGGAATGGCATCAGCAACAGGATCGCAATCAAGTTGATACTTGCCATGACACCCATGAACAGATCTGCCATATTCCAGATCAACGGCACACTGGCGATAGAACCGAAATACACCATGACCAATACAAATAAGCGGAAAATCAACATCACCCGGCTATTGTTATTGATGAACTGGACGTTTCCTTCGGCATAGGCATAGTTACCAATAATCGAAGAATAGGCAAACAGGAACAGAATCAAAGCCAGGAAGTCATCGCCCCAAGCACCAATCTGGCTTTCAAGCGCCATCTGGGTCAAGGTCACGCCTTCAAAGCCTGCATTTTCATACAGTCCTGAGACCAGAATAATAATCGCGGTACATGAACACACCACAAAGGTATCTACAAATACCCCGAGCATCTGTACCAGACCCTGGTTGACTGGATGTTTGACATCCGAGGCTGCAGCGGCGTTCGGTGCCGACCCCATCCCTGCCTCGTTAGAGAACAGACCACGCTTGATGCCCATCATCATGGCCATAGATACCATGGCACCAAAGAAACCACCAGCAGCAGCTTCAAATTCAAAGGCTTTACTGAAAATGAGCTGGAAGATGGATGGGAGCAGATCGTAATTGATGACCGCAATATACAAAGCCACAGCCAGATAAAGCACAGCCATAAACGGCACAAAGCTTTCCGCAACTTTCGCAATCCGTTTAATCCCGCCAAAAATGATCACCGCAGTCATCAAGACCAGAAACAATCCGACCCAGGAAATTTCCAGATTCAGGCCGCCTAATGGCAGAATCAGGTTCGCCTGATCCCAGCCCCAGGCATGAGAGGTTGCTCCGGTAATGGCATTGGCCTGAACTGCATTGAAGACAAAACCATAAGTCGTGATCAATGCAATCGCAAAGACAATCCCGAGCCATTTCTGTTTCAGGCCTTGAGTAATGTAATAAGCTGGACCACCACGGAATTGCTGGTTTTTGTTATCTCGCACCTTAAACAACTGTGCCAAAGAGGATTCAACAAAAGCAGAACTCATGCCCAAAAAGGCAGTAAACCACATCCAGAACACGGCACCGGGGCCACCAATCGCAATCGCAATGGCGACACCCGCGACATTGCCCACACCGACCCGGCTTGCCAGTCCAGTGACAAAGGCCTGAAACGGGGTAATGCCGTGCGTATCCTGAACCTTGCCACGGCTATTTTTCATGACTTTCATGCTGTGCCAGAACAAACGAATTTGTACTGCACCCGTCATGATCGTGTAGAAAATACCGACTGCGACCAGAAACACCACCAGAAAATCCCATAAAGGGCCATTCAGGGCATTAATCCAGCCGAGTAAGGTTTCATTTAACTGATCATTCATGTCACATCCTTATGAGCCTATGACTCATCGTATCAGGCATAAAAATTATGCAAAAAACTTCAAAATCATCTGAATAACAGTAGCATTGATTAAGTCAACGAAGAACGCACCACATAATGGAACAATCAGGAAGGCCTTATGCGACGCACCATACATATTGGTAATCGCCTGCATATTGGCAACCGCTGTTGGCGTTGCACCCATACCAAAACCACAATGACCTGCTGCAAGTACCGCAGCATCATAGTTCTTGCCCATCAGGCGGAAAGTTACAAAACCGGCATACAAAGCCATGGTGATAGTTTGCGCACCCAGAATCACCATCAGTGGTCCTGCAAGGTCAGCCAATTGCCATAATTTCAATGACAACAATGCCATCGCCAAGTACAGCGACAATGAAGCATTACCGAACACATCAATCGCACGATCGAAAATCTGAACTTTGAAAATACCTTCCAGTACATTACGCAGGATGACACCACCCGCCAATGCCCACACGAATGTTGGCAGTTCAAATGCAGTACCTTTACTGAAACCCGTCATAAACTCTGCAAAAGCCAAACAGCCTGCAAACAGGCCCAAGGTCGTGATTGCATTATCAGCGGTAATTAAACGCACCTGATGCGGATATTCAAACGGTACATATTCGCTGGTGGTACTGTCCATTGGCGTATTGTCACGCGTTTCGATCTGCTGATCGGTACGTGCAGTAGCCAGGTTATAACGGTTGATCAGCAACTTGGCCAAAGGTCCGCCAATAATACCGCCGATAATCAATCCAAAAGTCGCACTGGCCATACCTAGTGCCAGCGCACCTTGAATACCATGTTCAACTTCAAAAATTTCCCCCCATGCCCCCGCAGTACCATGACCACCGGTTAAGGTAACTGAGCCTGCAATCAAGCCAATCAACGGGTCAATACCCAATAATGTTGCCAGACTCATGCCGACCGCATTTTGCAAAATAATGAAAGCCGAAACAGCAAACAGGAAAATAACCAGACCGATCCCGCCTTCACGCAACTTGGAAAAGTTGGCACTCAGACCAATCGAAGCAAAGAAAATCAGCATAAAGCTGGTTTGTAATTCTGCACTGGTGGTGATGCTATATCCCCACAATGAATGCACCAGCAATGAGATGATCGCCGCAACCAAACCGCCCGCAACCGGCTCAGGAATATTGTAACGTCTTAAAAAATCGATTTTATTAACCAGGAATCGGCCGAGTAACAGAACAATGACTGCGGCAATCAAGGTATAAAATGCGTTAAAAGTAAAATCCATAATTTTTTGCCCAAGATGATTTTGAATTTTTTATTGTTCTAAAAGTGATGAAGTGCGCTAGATCTCTAGCTCGCTCATTAGATCTTCATCTGGAAATATCCTGATTTGATCTATCACCATTAGAAAAACAAACCGATTTATCATCTCTTTTAAACTTATGAATATCATCATCACGATCATATTCAACAAATGAGAGATTTATAAAAGCAACACCTTTTCTATTCAGATACTCAGTCTGTTGGAAAATTGCAGACAATTTTCCAACAGACGCGCATGCTGGTAAAAAAACTGTGTTTTAAGCTCAAAAAAACATTCAGTGCTTGATGAGTGCTTTCAACCTAAAGACTTCATTCAAGCCATCTGGAATCGCGTTATTTAAAACAGATCTTAATCACAAAATGCATGAATTAAGATGAAAAGTCGTACATTATGCTGTTTCTTTGTATCAAGTTTTATTTCTTTTTATTAGCAATAGTTAATTTACCTATAAAAAATAATTATAATCTCTTATTTTTATATGAAGATTAATCTATATTTTAATTCAAAAAAAATATTAATCTTTTACTCAACACGTAATAAAACAGGCATCTTGAAATTAAATTATCTTGATTTTCAGTCAAAATAAACCAGTTCTCTGTGTGAAATTGTTATTGTTGAATGGTTCAAGCACTTGGGATTTAAGCTATTTTTTTCACTTAAAGACAATTTTCATAACAATATTTATTCTGATCATTTAGAGGACTAAACTCGTATTTTAGAAGGCCAAATAAGTACTCTTTGGCCATTTTTTGGATAAATCATTTTTATCATCCGGTAAACAATGAAATTTTCCTATCCTCCCTTCTGTTTGTTTAGTTTATAGTCATTGCAAACTCAATAAGGATATTCGACTGGACCCCATAATGGATCAAAATCTTGTTCATGCTATAGATCACACCATCACCTCTCGCCATTCAGTGCGTGCTTTTTTAAATACCCCCGTTAGTACAGATATCTTAAAAGAGATTTTGACGGTGGCCAGCCGCGCACCCTCAGGAACCAATACCCAACCCTGGAGGATATATGTGGTAACAGGCAAAAAGCGCGATGAACTCGTGCAACGTGTCTGTCAGGCACAAATGCAAATCTATGCAAATCCAGAATTGTCACAGCAGTATCAGGAAACTTTTGCCTATTATCCTGAACAATGGATCTCGCCATTTATTGAACGTCGTCGTGAAAATGGCTGGGGTTTATATGGCTTGCTGAATATTCAAAAAGGTGAAAAGGAAAAAATGGCGCGTCAGCAACTGCGTAATTTTGAATTATTTGATGCACCTGTCGGCCTGTTCTTTACCGTACATCGTTCTTTGGCGATCGGTTCCAAAATGGATGTTTCTATGATGATCCAGAATGTCATGCTGGCCGCAAAAGCCCGTGGTCTGGATACCTGCCCGCAGGCAGCCTGGAATCACTTTCACCCGATCGTGCTTGATCTGGTCGGCGCACCCGATGATGAAGAGCTGGTCTGCGGTATAGCACTGGGTTATGCCGACCCAGAGCAAATTATTAACAGCTTTATTACCCCGCGCGTTCCCGTAGAAGAATTTGCCGTGTTTATCGATGAGTGATGCAAGCAGGGCTAAGCCAACTTGCTTAGCCCTCTGTCCAGACCAGTATTTTTATTATCTGAGAGGCAGCCAGCATCTATGCATTTTTTAGGCTGGGCATGTTGATTTTAAAAATCGCCCAAGCAGAAATACCGACAAAAACCAGCATGATCAATGCCATATTCAGTAAAGCATGCCAGATCAGAAAATTCAGTAATACACCGCCCAATAAACCACAGACAAATTGCATACTGCCCATAATGGCACTTGCAGTTCCTGCCCGCTCGCCCTGTTTAGCCATTGCTAAAGCCATGGCATTCGGACCAGTAAACCCAAGGGCTGCCACCACAATAAACATGCCTAACAACACCCAGAGCACAGAATCGACATCCAGACAGCCGAGCAAGATTAACCCTAATACACCGGCAAACTGCAGACAGGTGCCAATTTTCAGACGCTGCAATATCGAGAAACGCCCAGCCAGACGTTTATTCAAGGTCGAAAACAGCATGATCCCGAAGGCATTCGCACCAAAGGCATACGCAAACTGCTGCTCGGTCAGTTGATAACGATCCATCAGAATGGCCGAAGAAGCGCTGATATAACAGAACATCACCGCACCGGAAAAACAGCCGGCATAGAGCGGACGTCGAAAGCTTGGATCCTGAAAAATGCACCGGTACAAACTTATAACCTGTTGAAAGTTCAGCTTGAGACGGCGTTCTGGCTCCAGGGTTTCTTTAAAAAGAAAGTGTACACAGGCCAGACTCAACAGACCGCAGCCCATCAACACCAAGAAGATCACGTTCCATTCATAAAACATCAATACCCAAGCCCCCAAGCTTGGAGCAATGATTGGCGCAATTGCGGTCACAATCATCATGCTGGCAAAGGCCTGAGCTGCTGAATGCATATCCAGACGATCACGAATTGCAGCGCGTGCCATGACCACCCCGACACAGCCACCGAGAGCTTGCAGAATCCGTGCAGCGATCAGGCTCCATTCATCCTGCGCAAAGACACACAGCAAACTTGCCACAATGTATAAGCATAGCCCAAAATATAGTGGTGGTTTACGCCCAATCCGGTCACTGATCGGACCATAAATCAGTTGTCCGATCGCCAGACCGAAGAAATAAGCTGGCAGGCTATTGGAAACCATTTGAGTACTGACACCAAAATCTGCTGCCATGGCCGGTAAGGCCGAAAGATACATATCAATGGACAAAGGCCCGAGTGCACTTAAGGTCGCCAGCAACACAATCCAGGACATGGCATAAGGTTGTTGTACTATTTTATTTGATGTCATAAGCATGAAGATTTAAAGCGCTAATATGCAGACAAATTAACACACTGCATAGTATGATTTAGCCTGAAATGAAGATTTATAAATATACTATTTTCATTAGCCTATTCAGATTCAGCTCTAAGACTGCAGTATAAAGGACGACCTTTGAAATCTTGGCTCACTCGTCTCAAGCAAACCACCTATAATACGACCTTGATGTATAACCTGCGCATGATGACGGCATTTGCAGGTACCGCCTTTGTTCCCTATTTTATGGGACAACAATTGATGACAATTCCACTGACTTTAGGCGTGGTCGCAGCCGGTTTAAGTGATATTGATGACCGCTTTTCGGTGCGGATTTTAAATCTGCTGTATACCTACATTGGCTTCTTTATTACCGCAGTGGGCGTATATCTGCTCTTTCCTTATCCCCTGCTATTTGCCTTGGCCTTAATTGTGTCCTGTATTGCCCTGATTTTGCTGGGTTCACTAGGGCGACGCTATGCCACGATTTCTTACGGCTGTCTGGTGATTTCCGTTTATTCCATGCTCGGGGTAGAGCTGTTTGATGAATGGTATAAACAGGCTGGTTTATTGGTCATCGGCGCGATGTGGTACGGTCTGCTGTCGACCCTCAGTTTCCTGATCTTCCCTGCCCGGTTGGCGCAAGACAAGCTTGCCATTTCCTATTCTGCGCTCGGTGACTTTTTATATGCCAAGTCCAATCTGTTTGATGTGGACATGACCCCGAAAAGCTATCAACAAAGCATGATTGAACTCTCGCTGGAAAATGGCAAACTGATTGCGATTTTTAATGAAATGAAAACTGCCCTTTTGACTCGCCTGAAAGGCGACCGTGGGCAAAAAGATACCCGTCGCAGCCTGCAATATTATTTTGTCGCGCAGGATATTCATGAACGTGCCGATTCAGCGCATATTGATTATCAGAAACTGGCCAAGATTTTCCAGCATAGCGATATCCTGTTCCGCTTCCAGCGCATCATGTCAATTCAGGGCAAAGCCTGTAAGGACCTGAGTGAAAGTTTACTGATGCGCAAACCCTATGTGCATAACCAGCGCTTCAAGCATGCGTTTGACAACCTGAGACAGTCTCTGGATAAGTTACGTCAGGAGCAGCATTATGATCAGGTCTGGATCAGTGCCCTGTTTGCGCTGTTTCAAAACCTGAAATCGATTGATGCCCAGTTACGCAATCTGGAAACCGAGCAAAGTATCAAGTCCGAGCGTTTCAAACATATCGAAAACCAGCTCAGAGATGATGACCTGAAAGGCTGGGATGACATCAAGATTCGGATTAAACAGCATTTGACACCCGAGTCGGTGCTGTTCCGGCATGCCATTCGCCTGTCGATTGTGCTGCTGATCAGCTATATCTTCGTACAGGTCAGCAATATTGAATATGGTTACTGGATTTTATTGACCGCACTCTTTGTCAGCCAGCCCAACTTTAACGCCACCAAACGCCGTTTACGTCTGCGTATTGTCGGTACGTTGGTCGGTATTATTCTAGGTTATGCCATTTTGTATTTTGTGCCTTCCATCGAAGGACAATTATTGCTTCTGGTATTCAGCGGAATTCTGTTCTTTGAATTGCGCAGTAAACAGTATGCACAGGCCACCGCCTTTATCACGATTTTAGCCTTGATCAACTTCAATCTGGACGGTATGGGCTATGCTGCGGCCATCCCGCGTATGATTGACACCTTGATTGGCTGTGCCATTGCCTGGTTCGGTGTCAGCTTTATTTTTCCAGACTGGAAGTTCCGGCGTTTGCCGCGCAGTATCAAACGCAGCTTGCAGGCAGAAGCAGATTATTTGAGTGAAGTAATCGAGCAGTATAAATCGGGACGTAATAATGGCCTGAAATATCGGATTGTGCGCCGTGCGGCCCATAATACCGATGCCGAGGTGGCTTCACTAATTTCGACACTGGCTACTGAACCGGATATTGATCCGGTACAAAAATCGCTAGCCTTTGAGTTCCTTTGTCTGAACCATACTTTTATCAGTTATATTGCCGCACTGGGCGCACACCGGGAAAAAATTGAAGATCAAGACATTCTGAATTTACTGGACAAAGCACTCGAGAACATTCGTGGTGCATTGTTACGAGATGAAATGCCCGATTTAAGTGCGCAAAATATGATTGCTCATATTCGACAGCGCCTGGCTCAAGATCAGGAGCAAGATCAGAAATCCTTGATCATTTTGCAGCAGCTGTCTTTAATGTTCAGTATTTTAAAGCAGTTGAGCCAACTGAAACAAAGTTTGAGCCATGAGCGTGATGAACAGGCAACTGAATTAGGTTCATTATAATTTGGCTGATTTTGGAACAATATACTCACTGAATTGGTACAATTAGTGCTAAACTTTTTACAGTTTAAAATCTGCTAATTTCATTATGACCGCGAAAAATTTATACGCTTATACCCTACAGCCTGTGAACTATGAAATTTCAGAAGCCGAGCAGCGTCATGCTCAGCTGGTGATCTGGCGTAGTACCAATAAAATTGGCATGAAAGCATGGCTGATCATGGGTGCTGTTGTTGCACTTTCTATTCTGGGCATTCTGCTCCTGAAGAACTATTCTACCGTCTTCTGCTGGGTGGCCATTGTCTGTGTAGTGTTGTATTACCTGATCCGTACCTTTGGTCTGGAATGGTATGTTAAACGCAAGATGAATGAGTTTCCGGTACAGGAAATCAAGGGTGTTCGCCTGGGCGTACAACCACATGGCATCGTGATGCGCCAGAAAATGGGCATGCAAGAAGGTGTTGGCGCGATTAGCTGGAAAGACATCTATGAATGGTACAACACACCAGAATTCATGTTGGTCAATTTCAAAGTAAAAGGCCAGCAAGGTGCGTATATCCTGCCGAAACGTCTGGACAGTAAAAACTTCTCTTTCGCCACGATTCGCAAGCATCTGGAAGCCGAAGTCGGCGCAGCAAAACAAATCTAAACTGTTCTTTCTTCAGTGAAAAACCTCCTGCCCCGGCATGGAGGTTTTTTTAATCTCAAAACAATAAATGATAATGAGAATAAATATTATCCTCAACACCTATAATTCGGGCTCAAACTTCAGTTATAATTTTGCCACTTTTATAGATCTCACCCTTAATCTGACGACCATGTTTAAAAAGACATTTTTCCAAATCCACTGGTTTCTGGGGATTACAGCAGGTTTAATCCTCTCGATAATGGGGGTCACTGGCGCAATCTATTCCTATGAACAACAAATATTAAAATGGATGAATAGCGACAGTTATACGGTTCAGGTTCAGCAACGTGACAAACTCACGCCTGCCGAACTGTATCAGCACTTTAACCGTACTGCGCCTGACATGAAGATCAACAGTATTACCGTGGCACAAGATCCGAGTGCTTCGAGTACCGTGAATGTTGCCAAAGAAGGGGCACGGCGGGGTCAGAACATCATGATCAACCCGTATACTGCGGAAGTCTTGCCAGAAATTAAGGGTCGGGAATTTTTCCAGTTTGTTCAGCAACTGCATCGTAATTTGACGGTTGGTCCAGTAGGTAAGCAGATTACCGGTGCCTGTACCCTGATGCTGATCTTTTTTGTCTTGTCAGGTCTGTACCTGCGCTGGCCGAAACGTCATTCGATCAAGCAATGGTTCTTTGTAAAACCTCAACTGAAAGGCCGTAATTTTATCTGGGATCTGCACGCTGTTGTGGGAACCTGGGTGGTGATTTTCTACCTGATTCTGGCCTGTACCGGTCTGTACTGGTCTTATGACTGGTGGCGCAATGGCATGTTTAAAGTGCTGGGTGTGGAACGCCCGCAACCGGAAATGCAGGCCAATGCCGGCAATAACCGTGGTGAAGGACGTCCAGGCGGCGAACGTGGCCCACGTGCTGAAGGTGAAGCACGAGGTGAAGGCCGTCAGGGTGGCGAACTCGGTGCTGGTCGTGAAGGCCGCGAAGGTCTCAGCCCTGAAGCTACTGTCCGTGCATTGGACCAGAGCTGGATTGGCTTTAACACTGAATTTTCAGATAAGTATTCTACTGTAACGTTTAACCTTCCGAAAAAACCGGATGGTGAAATGCAACTGAGCTTTGTCGATCCAATCGTTCAGCATGAACGTGCACGAAACAGTGCCACTTATAATTACCAGACAGCTGAATTTACCAAAGTTGAGCTGTATGAAGATAAAAAGCTCAATGAAAAGATCATGAGCAGCATGTTACCGGTGCATCGTGGCAGCTTCTTCGGCCCGATCTACCAGTTCTTTGCCATGGTCGCAGCCTTGTTGATGCCGTTGTTCTTCGTGACCGGCTGGATGCTTTATCTGAAACGTCGCAAACAGAAACGCTTAACACTGGCAGCACGTCAGGGTGCGACTGCAGTAAACCTGGATGAAAATGCAAAACCGTGGCTCATCGCCTATGCCTCACAAACAGGGGTTTCTGAGCAACTGGCTTGGCGTACAGCAACTGCCCTGCAGGAAGCACGTCAACCGGTAACAGTGAAGCCGGTACAACAACTGACGCTTGCCGATTTACTGCAAACCGAACAGGTATTATTTGTTGCCAGTACCTATGGCACGGGCGAAGCACCAGATCTGGCTTCTTCTTTTGAGAAAAAAATCCTGTCTGCTCAAGCTGATCTCAGCCATTTAAGTTATGCGGTATTGGCTTTAGGTTCTCAGGAATATCCAGACAGTTATTGCAGTTTTGGCCACCGTATCGATCAGTGGTTAAAACAGAATGGTGCCCAGCAGCTATTCAATACGATTGAAGTCGACAATGCCAATAACAAGCATATCCAGCAATGGAATAATGCACTCGCACAAGTCACTCGACTTGAGTTACAAGCGATGAGTATCGATAAGACCTTTGATCACTGGAGTTTGAGTAAACGTGAAGTCCTCAATCCGGGTAGTCTGGGTGCGCCTGCCTTCAATATCGAACTGACCCCTGAGCATGAAGCCGTCTGGCAAGCAGGTGATATTGCCGAGGTTCAACCAGGGAATAGCCCAGAACGTATTCATGCATTTATGCAAAAGCACCAGATTACAGCGGGTACACAAGTACCTTCTATGCAACAGAATATTGAACAGGCACTCTGGGATCGTGATCTGACTCAGGCTGAACCTTTTGATTCTCTGGATCAGCTCCTCACGCAATTACCGGCTTTGGCAACACGTGAATACTCGATTGCCAGTATTCCAAGCCAGCAAGTTTTACGCTTGGTGGTACGTCAGCAAACCGATGCTAGTGGTAATCTCGGTCTGGGTTCAGGCTGGCTGACCCAGCATGCGGCGCTGAATGCGCCAATTGCCCTACGTATTCGCAGCAATGACTCTTTCCACCTGATTGATGACAACCGCCCGATTATCTGTATTGGTAATGGTACCGGTATTGCGGGACTATTAAGTCTGCTCAGTGCGCGTAACCGTCAGGACTATAGCCAGAACTGGCTGATTTTCGGTGAACGTCAGCGTGAACACGACTTCTTCTTTGAAGAAACCATTCAGGCCTGGCTGCAAATGGGAACCCTGAAACGTCTCGATCTTGCATTCTCGCGCGACCAGCAGGAAAAAGTCTATGTACACCATAAACTGCGCAAACAGGCTGAAGAGCTAAAAGCCTGGATTGCTCAAGGTGCAGTGATTTATGTCTGCGGTAGCATTAATGGTATGGCCAGCGATGTGGATCAGGCCTTGACTGATATACTCGGTGAAACAATGCTAGATCAATTACGTCTGGATGGCCGTTATCGTCGTGATGTATATTAAGATAACCTGATATGCTAAAAACCGGGCTCAATGGCCCGGTTTTTATTGAAGATACAAAAGCAATAATAAGAATATGAATATGAATAAGAAAAAAGGAACCCTGGATGCTCAATCAACTTAAACGAAGTCTCAGCCTGATCTTTGGCTTGATCCTATGTATCAATAGCATCTGGTTACTGAGCCAAGGTCAGAGGCATTTTGCTATTGCTCTGTCGATCTTCATTGGGGTGGCACTCATCCTGTATACCTTGTTTTTTTCATCTATTCAGCGCTGGAAACAGAATTCCCGATTCAGAACCTTGTTCTGGAACAGTCTCTGGGGCGGATTTTTATTCTGGATCATCAGTGTCGCGGCTTTCTTCGCTTATATCCAGATATCAATCAACCCAAATATTCCGGCACGACCTGCTGCAGCGATTTTAGTATTAGGTAGTGGTATTAATCAGGGCCAGCCCTCACCCATCTTAAAAAATCGTCTGGATACCGCAGCAAAATATGCAGAACGATATCCGAATACTTTAATCATTATGACCGGTGGACGAAATTTCTGGGAAAGACAGAGCGAAGCTGAAGTCATGCAAAGTTATATCCACACGAACTATCCGCAGCTCAATAACCCCATTAGCTTAGAAGATCAAAGCAGAAGTACTCAACAGAACCTGCAATATTCTCAGGCAATCTTAAAACAGCAGCATATTGATCGAAATAAGCCCATCGCGATTGTCACCAGCGATTTTCATAGCCCTCGTGCCCGTGCCATTGCCAGACATCAGGGCTATCAGCAAGTGATCAGCCTGAGTGCCAGCACACCTCAGAATGTTCGCTATAATTCGTGGTTACGCGAATACTTTGCTTTGATTAGTGGCTGGCTACTGAATGAATATTCGTTGTTCCAATAAACACACTGTTTAAAACAAGATAATTAATTTAACCGGATCTGCCTAGGCAAAGGCATATCCGGATTTTTAAACAGTTCCGGCTTTTGCACATAAATCTGATACAGATAATTTTTGATATCGAGTAATAATTTTTCGGGTGCTACCAGAATATTCTGCCCTTCTGGGGTCAGATCAAGCGAAACAATGGTACTTTCCTGACGTAAAAAGGGAATGACTTTCTCTACAAAATCCTTGAGGCTAATTTCCTGAATCTCGTAATTTGCCCAATTGTCTTTAATCAGCAGTCGAGCCAGACCTTTACTTTGCCAGCAGGCAAATGCGCGCTGTCCAGTCGGTGTGGCACATAAGGCCCAGCCATCTTGGTAGAGTGCAAAAATGCCAGCATTGGAAACAATGGCTTCAATATATTGCTTATAAAGCTGTTGAGGATCGAAAGCAGTTTTTTGGGATTTGGTCGCGGCTTTGCGCTTATAGGGATTTCTCATGGTCGTGAAATCTTAATATTATTATAATAAAATTAGATTCTAAGGAATAAATAGAGTTGAAGCAAGAAGATATGGTGGGCGCTGACGGGATCGAACCGCCGACATTCTGCTTGTAAGGCAGACGCTCTACCAACTGAGCTAAGCGCCCTGAGAAAACAACAGTGTTGTTTTAAATGACGCAAGACCAACAAGGAATGTAGTCTTGGTATCTTGAAAACTCAGATCTCAGAAATCCAAGCTTCTCATCTTAGGATGGCGCAGCGGACGGGGCTCGAACCCGCGACCCCCGGCGTGACAGGCCGGTATTCTAACCAACTGAACTACCGCTGCATCGTAAGAATCTGGTGGGCGCTGACGGGATCGAACCGCCGACATTCTGCTTGTAAGGCAGACGCTCTACCAACTGAGCTAAGCGCCCTGATAAAGAGTGTCAATCTTTAGTTTATTAAATTCAGGCTCAGGGACCTCAATTTAATTTCTTTTGAAATGGCGCAGCGGACGGGGCTCGAACCCGCGACCCCCGGCGTGACAGGCCGGTATTCTAACCAACTGAACTACCGCTGCATCGCAAAAGAATCTGGTGGGCGCTGACGGGATCGAACCGCCGACATTCTGCTTGTAAGGCAGACGCTCTACCAACTGAGCTAAGCGCCCTCAAAAGGTCTATCGTATAAATGGCGCAGCGGACGGGACTCGAACCCGCGACCCTCGGCGTGACAGGCCGATATTCTAACCAACTGAACTACCGCTGCATTTATACAATGTCGCTATTGTGGCAAACGAAAATCAA